>CAZLMS010000090.1:0-7677 GCA_964560645.1 uncultured Flavobacteriales bacterium
TGGAATTTTCACGCAGTTAAAATTCCACCGAAAAACCCTACACTTGATAAAAGTAATAACTTTTCTTCAATATCGCAAACAACAACTATTTTGTATAAGCCTTTGTTGCCAAACGTTTTTTCATTTTATCTAAGTATAAATCTCATAGGTAAAATCCAATATGATTCAATCGGTTCCCCATTCTTTGTTGCAGGCTTCCATTTCGGCATTTTTTCAATTATTTGCCAGGCTTCCATATCAATAAACGGGTCAACTCCTCTCATAATTGAATGGGGTACTGCATTTCCTTCCTTGTCAATAATAAACCTTATATAAACTGTTCCCGAGCTTCCTCTTTTTATAGATTCGGAAGGGTATTTAATATGTGCCGCTAAAAATTGAAACATGCCACTATTTCCTGTGGGGTAAGATGCTGATTTACAATTTGTACAGTTTTCATTTTCTTTTGTATTGTCATAAAGGCTGTCAATTGGTTCTTTTGAGTAAACCAATATTCCGAAATTACGACTTGAAATAAGATTTCCTGTCATGTCAAACTTTGTCCAAATTCCTACCGGCTTGTCCTGAAGCCATTTAGATTCGGCAATCAATAAATTGTCTGAGATTCTACGAGATTGAATCACAAGGGTATCTCCATTGTAAAACTCAATTTTCTTAAATTTTGCCTTTTTTTCAGAAGTCTCTTTCCTTAGGTTTTCATCTTTGTAGAAAGTCGTTTTTTGCGCGAATAGACTTGTCGAAATTATAAGTCCAAGGATTACTGTTTGTATTTTTTGTCTCATTTTTTATGTTTGGCAACTCATTTTACCCCTCAAAAATACAAAGAACATCCGAAAAATTGCGGGTATCTGTATGTAATTCCGTATGTTATTTCACGTCAAAGGCTGTTTAATTCTTCATTGGTTAAATCAAAATCACAGTGTAACCTGAAGTTTAAACAATTTTATTGCTATGGAAAAATAAATTCGTTACAAAAAGAAGATATTGCCTAACTTTGTTACAATGCATCAAATAGAACCATATTACAATTGGCGGGATTTTTACGTGGCTTCGGAAGATGAGCGTTCTCCGTTTTTTCAATACTTTAACAGCGAGTTTTATTTCACCGACCAAGTGTATGATTATTTAATTCATCCTCAATGGGATAATTTTGGTTCTTCAACCTTGTATTTAAAGGTGTTGTATTGTGATTATGAAGAAGGATATACCATTATTGAGTTTATCGGAGAATGGAATGATGCCATCAATAACGATATTATGTTTTTAAAACGCGATGTGATTGACCCGATGCTCAGAGAAGGTATTCACAAGTTTATTTTGATAGTGGAAAATGTTTTAAATTTCCATTATTCAGACGATTGCTATTACGAAGAATGGTTTGAGGACATCCCCGAAGGTTGGATTTCTTTGGTCAATGCCCGTAGCCATGTTTTGGAAGAATTTAATAAAATAGGAGTAGACCAATATTTTTTGAGCGGAGGGCAACTCCAGGAAGTAGCCTGGAGAACTTATCATCCGTCTCAACTTTTTACTAAAATAGACGAAGTTGCTCAAAGAAGATTGGGAATGGCTTATTAATCCCTATTTTTGAACACTTTAAATCATCATTGTGCCTATAATTTATTATTTAGTCATAAAGCCGCTGTCGTTCTTGCCTTTGCGCGTGCTATATTTGTTTTCCGATATGGCTTTTTTCTTTTTATGGTATATTTTTCCATACCGAAAAAAAGTGGTACTTCAGAATCTGCAAGCATCATTTCCCGGCAAAACATCTTCGGAATTGGAAGAAACAGCCCGAAAATTTTACCGGCATTTTTCCGATATTATAGTGGAGACTATTAAAGCGTTTTCCATTTCCAAACAAGAATTATTAGAACGTTTCCCTTGTAGAAATCCCGAAATATTAACCGAATTATATCGTTCCGGAACGAGTATAGTAGGCATTACGGCTCATTACGGCAATTGGGAATGGGCGGCATTAGCCATTGGAATTTACGCGCCGCATATCACCGGAGGAATATATCATCCGTTAAAAAATAAGTTTTTAAACCGGAAAATTGAAAAATCCAGAAGCCGTTTCGGGTTGCATCTTATTCCTTATCAGAATATTCAATCATTTTACAAGAAATTTAAAAACAAACCGGTGTTTGTTGGCTACATTGCCGACCAAACACCAAGTAATCCCCGAAGGTGTTATTGGACTCATTTTCTCAATCAAGACACTCCTGTTTTTTTAGGCCCCGAACGAATGGCAAAGGCATTTAATCATGCAGTTTTATACGGAAAAATAACCAAAATAAAGCGAGGAAAATACGAACTTGAATTTGAAATAATCACCACAACCCCCGAAGAAGAACCTCCTTATTATATTACCGAGAAACATTTGAGAATACTTGAAAATCAAATCGTAACTCAGCCGGAATATTGGCTGTGGACACACCGAAGATGGAAACGAAAAAGACCTGAAAATGCAAAACATACCGCTGGCAGAAAGACTTCGCCCCAAAACCTTGGATGAATATATCGGACAAAAACACATTGTGGGACAAGATGCCCCGTTGCGTAAAGCTATTATGTCCGGAAATATTCCGTCTATTATCTTGTGGGGACCGCCCGGAGTAGGAAAAACTACCTTAGCCAAACTATTGGCAAACGAGTTGGAATTGCCTTTTTATACCCTTTCTGCCATTAATTCGGGTGTGAAAGAAGTTAGGGAGGTGATTGATAATGCAAAGAAGCGACACCTTTTTCAATCCAAAAAACCGATTCTGTTTATAGATGAAATTCACCGTTTCAACAAGTCCCAACAAGATTCACTTTTGGGAGCGGTAGAGCAAGGACTTGTAACCTTAATCGGAGCTACTACCGAAAATCCTTCTTTTGAAGTTATTTCCGCTTTGTTGTCCAGATGTCAAGTGTATGTATTAGAGCCTCTTTCAAATGATGACTTGCATTTGATATTACAACGGGCAATTACCACTGATGAAGTTTTAAAAAATCTGGATATTGATATTAAAGAAACAGAAGCACTTTTTAGAGTGTCGGGTGGCGATGCCAGAAAACTTCTCAATGCTTTGGAGCTGGTAATCAATCAGGAAGAACAAAATAACATTACCGTTACCAACGAAAAAGTCATTCGAGTTATACAACAAAACTTGGCATTGTATGATAAAAACGGAGAACAACATTACGACATTATTTCCGCTTTCATAAAATCCATTAGAGGAAGCGACCCCAATGCAGCTGTGTATTGGCTGGCAAGAATGATAGAAGGAGGGGAGGATGTAAAATTTATTGCACGTAGAATGCTTATTTTAGCTTCGGAAGATATTGGAAATGCTAACCCCACGGCATTGGTAATAGCTAATAATTGTTTTCAGGCGGTTCAAGTGATAGGATATCCTGAAAGTGAAATTATTCTTTCCCAAACAGCCGTTTACTTAGCTACAAGCCCTAAAAGTAATGCTTCCTATAAAGCCATAAAAGAGGCTAAAGAATTAGTGCGAAAAACAGGCAATTTACCTGTTCCGTTGCATTTAAGAAATGCCCCTACCAAACTGATGAAAGACCTAAACTACGGAAAAGAATATCAATACGCTCATAATTTTGAAAATAATTTTGTCAGTCAGGAATATATGCCACCTGAAATAAGTGGACATATTTTATACAACCCGGGAAATAATCCGAAAGAAAATAAAATCAAAGAATTTTTAAAACATCTTTGGAAAGGAAAATACAAATATTAACAATATGGTACAATTAGGAAAATTTATAGGTGCGGGATTAGGTTGGGTTTTTGGCGGACCCATCGGTGCTTTGGTAGGCGGAATAGTAGGACATTTATATGACAAAGCCAATGAAGCGGATTCTTATACCGAATACGACGATTTCAGTATCAGTCTTATTGTTTTGTCTGCTGCAGTAATGAAATCCGACGGAAAATTGTTGAAATCCGAATTGAATTACATAAAATCGTTTTTAGTCAATCATTTTGGTAAAGAAACGGCGCGTAAATTATTACCTGTTTTAAAAAACTTGTTGGAACAGGAAGAACCTATTCCGTTGAGGCAAGTATGTATTCAAATTCGCCAAAATACTACTCATGCCACTCGTTTGCAATTGATGGATTATCTTATAGGCATTGCCAAAGCAGACGGAGAAGTGCATCCCAAAGAAATAAACACATTGCATATCATTGCGGTTTATTTGAATATCAACCCTCGTGATTTAGCATCTTTATTGGAAATTCATAAACCCGAATCGGAGCAAAACCCGTATGAAATATTAGAAGTTTCTCCCAATGCTTCTAACGAAGAAATTAAACGGGCATTTAAAAGACTGGCACTGAAATTCCACCCCGACCGCGTAGCCAATCTTGGAGACGATGTGGTAAAAGCTGCCAACGAAAAATTTAAAAAGATTAACGAAGCATACGAAAAAATAAGAAAACAGCGCGGTTTTTGATAAAAACCGTCTTTTTGTGGAAAAGTGGCAAGATATTGTTTGCCTTAAAGCACGATTTTTGCGAAAATTCAATTAAATTGAAAAAATTATGAAAAAACTCTTAGTAGTTGTTGTCGTATTTTACAGTTTTAATGCATTTTCTCAAAAAGCATTTATCAAGTTGGCAGAATTTTATGAAGCCGGCAGATACGAAGACTGTGCTTACAAAGCCGAAAACATGATGATGAACGATAATTACCGAAAAGACCCGCGTCCTTATTTGTATTTTTCCATGTGCAATTGGGAAATCGCTCAAATGCCCGACAAAGCCGAAGAATACCCTAAAGCTTACGATGATGCTTTAAAATATGCGGCAAAAGCGGTTAAAAAAGACAAAGACGGTTCTTATCAAGAAAAATTTAAAGATTATTTTCTAAAAGTAAAAGAAGAACATTTAAAAGTAGTTAGCAATTATTATCAAGAAAAAGATTATAGAAAAGCCGCTTCGGAAGCCAAAAAACTCTTAAAAATATTCCCCGAAGATTACGCATTGATGTTTTTCAGAGGAGTGTGCAGTTTTCTTGCCAATAATCAGGCAGACGGAAGTTTAAATGTAAAAGAAGCAATGCAACATTTAAACTCTCAAAATGTAGATTCGCTATCCGAACCTTTACTTGAAGAAGCATTTGCAGCTTACGCCAAATATCTTCAGCAGAAACAAATGACCGATAGCGCTCAATCTACTTTGGATATCGGTATGACAATTTTAAAAGATGCCGCAAAATTATCTGAAATTTATTCCGAAATAAATGCTAATTAAATTATCTTTACCCCTTTAAATTCAAATGTTTATGAAAGTTGATGTATTATTGGGCTTACAATGGGGAGACGAAGGCAAAGGAAAAATCGTAGATGTGCTTACACCCGAATACAACGTAGTTGCAAGATTTCAAGGCGGTCCTAATGCCGGGCATACATTAGTTTTTGAAGGTCAAAAATTTGTGTTGCATACCATTCCGTCGGGAGTTTTCAGAAAAAATTGCATAAATATTATCGGAAACGGTGTAGTGATAGACCCCGTTATCTTTGAAAAAGAGATACAATCGCTCGAAGAAAAAGGCATCAACTTACAAGAGAATCTGAAAATATCCAAAAAAGCACATTTGATTTTACCCACTCACAGGCTGCTCGATATTGCATCGGAGGAAGCCAAAGGCAATCAAAAAATAGGTTCCACCAAAAAAGGAATAGGGCCTACGTATATGGACAAAACCGGACGTAATGGCATAAGAGTAGGCGATATTTTTGAGGATTATTTCAACGAAAAATTAGACCATCTTATCAATAAGCATGTGGCGTTGTTGTCACATTACAATTATATTCCCGAAAATCTTTCGCAGCTTAAAGAAGAATGGATAAAAAGTCTTGAAGTGCTTCGCAAATTCGATATTGTAGATAGTGAACAAGAAATAAATTTTTTACTCAATTCGGGAAATAAAGTGCTGGCGGAAGGTGCCCAAGGTTCTTTGCTCGATATAGATTTCGGAACCTATCCGTTTGTAACTTCGTCTAATACCGTATGTGCGGGAGCCTGTACGGGATTAGGGGTAGCACCGAACAGAATAGGAGAGGTGTTTGGCATTTTCAAAGCCTATTGCACAAGGGTAGGGAGCGGACCGTTTCCCACCGAGCTACACGATAAAACAGGCGAACTTTTGCGGGAAAAAGGACATGAATTCGGTGCCACCACCGGAAGAGCCCGCCGTTGCGGGTGGCTGGATTTGGTGGCATTGAAATATGCCGTAATGATAAACGGAGCTACCCAGCTCATTATGATGAAAGCCGATGTGTTGAATGATTTTGATACAATTAAGGTTTGCACCCACTATCGCTATAAAAATTCCACCATAGACCATTTTCCTTTTGACATTACGGACGTAAAGCCTGTATATAAAGAAATGAAAGGATGGAAAACGCCGCTTGACAATATTCAACATTACGAAGACTTCCCTCAAGAATTTAAAGATTATGTTCAATTTATTGAGGATGAAGTAGGCGTTCCGATTTCAATTATTTCAATCGGACCCGACCGAAAACAAACCGTTTTGAGAAACATGGTAAATGCATAAGCAATTTTTAAATTATCTCCGAAAAAGCTTTTTTATATTCTTATTCTTTCCGGTATTAACCGTTTTTTCTCAAAAAAAGATAGAAATTGTACATGCCAACTCGCTGGAGTTTGACAAGTCGGTTTCCAAAGATGCCCGTCGTCTTATAGGAAATGTGGCATTTAAACATGAAGGCGTGTATTTGTACTGCGACAGCGCCTATTTTTTTTCTGCCCAAAATCGTTTGGATGCCTATAATAATGTGAAGATTAAACAAGGTGATTCTTTGCTGCTTACGGGCGATACGCTTCATTATGACGGTACCTCCAGAATAGCTGAAATAACAGGCGAAAAAGTGTATTTAAATTCTAAAGATTTAGAATTGGAATCATCTGTTTTGGTGTATGATATAGCCAAATCCAAAGCATATTTTTACAATGGCGGAAAAATCATTAACAAAAAAGAAAACAGTACGCTTGTTTGCCGGCAAGGATATTATTTCACTTCTCAAGAAACATTTTTTTTCAAAGGAGATGTATCTTTAAAATCGCCCGACTATCAAATATTTACCGACACGCTGAAATACTTGCCTCAAACCGAAACATTTGTGTTTTTAGGTGATGCCCGCATCGAATTGAAAGACAGAACTATTTTGTGTGAAAGAGGGAGGTATGAAGCCCAAAAGAAAGTTTCTTTTTTTGCGGGAAACGTTCAAATAATTACCGAAGACCAAGTAGTTTTTTCCGATAGTATTTTTTACGATGAAAACAAAGAAATAGCCGAAGCATTTCTCGGAAACAAAATAACGGATTCGGTTCAAAATACCGTAATTACCTGTAATTATGCTTTTTTAAACAGTAAAGACAGCCTTACTTTATTTACCGACAGTATTCTTTTGGCACAAGCCATAGACAAAGACACATTTTTTTTACACAGCGATACATTACATTCTTTTACAGACAGTTTAAATCGTGAAATAATGCAGGCATATTACCATGTGAAATTTTTTAAATCCGATTTGCAAGGAAAATGCGATTCTTTAGTTTTCAATAATCAAGACTCTACTATTACTTTGTACCACAATCCGGTGGTTTGGACAGAAGAGCATCAATTAACAGCCGATACC
>CAZLMS010000091.1:0-7590 GCA_964560645.1 uncultured Flavobacteriales bacterium
TCGCTTGTGGCGTGCAATTTATTCGGATATTCCCGCAGAAATACAAGAAGAAAACAGTTTGATAATTATCAGACAAGCCATTTCGGGAACGCCGCTAAATAAAAAGCCAAATACACCGTTGCAGGAAAAGGAAAAATATCTTTTGCAAATTGCACGGCAAATCCAAACAATACATGATGCGGGTTTTTTGCATTTAGATATTAAACCTTCCAATATTTTAGCGAATGAACAAGGCGTTTTTTTGATTGATTTCGGAAGTGCTTTGGAGATACAAAACCGGCAAATTCCCCGAAACTACGTAATGCCTTTTACCATGATTTATGCGCCGCAAGAATGTGTGCTAAATCGTTTTGATTTGGCAGATACTTCTACCGATTGGTTTATGTGGGGTATGACGGCGTATGAACTTTTGACAAACAAAATTCCGGTGCATCACGAAAATCCCGCTTTATTGATGCATTTGCAAATAAATTTTCAACCCGAATTTCATTTAATTCCTCAGCGTTGGAAAAAAGTGTTGCAAAAGGCGTTGAGTCAATACCATTTTCCCAAACCGCCGCATTATTATTCTTCCTATGAAACAGCTAAAATGATAACAGAAGGTAAACAAAACAGAATACGGAGTTTTCGAGAGTTAGTGAAGACATTAGAGGAATCGGCTTAAACAGGGATATGAAGAATGAAAATTGTCAAAAAAATTCAAAAATCACCCTATACCTAAGAAAACTCCTACTTTCTGGAGAAACATTAACCCTGTGGATGGGGAAATAATTAACGTAAAAACAATTCCGAACAAAGCTCCCCAATAATGTGCATCGTGGGCAATATTGTCGTTGGCTTTTTTATTGAGATAATATTCCAATGCCAAATATAAAATTCCGAAAATAAAAGCCGGAATATCAATGGGAATAAACATAATGCGTAAAGGAGCGGTGGGGATGAATAAAATTGCCGAAAATAACACAGCGGAAACCGCACCGCTGGCACCGACTGCCCTGTAATAAGGATTATTTTTGTGTTTTTTAAGTGATGGTAAAGCGGCAAAGTTCATTCCTCCCAGATATAAAAGTAAGTAATACAGCTTGGATTTCATGCCGAACAATTGCCCGAAAAAATTTTCTACCAAAGTGCCAAACATATAAAGCACATACATATTAATGAGCAAATGAATAAAATCCACATGAATGAATCCGTGTGTGAACGTGCGGTACCATTCTTTACGATTGGTCACTTGATAAGGCGAAAGCTCTAATTTATAGAACATTTCTTTGTTGGAAAATGCCAAGACGGAAATAATAACCGTAATTCCTATAATAAGATAAGTAATCGGCATTATTCTTTGGAAATTTTTCGCACTTTTTTCAAAGTGAGCAAATTCATGGGATTGGTTTCCAAGCCTTTTATGTTTTTATGAACAAAATGAACCACTTCGTTGTAATATAATGGAATAACAGGGCTTTCTTGCATGATAATTTCATCCATTTTTTGATACATTTCCCAACGTGCGGAATCATTAATTTCATTCATGGATTTTTCGTAAAGCGCATCAAACTCACTATTGTTAAAATGGGTATAATTAGGCCCTTCGGGAGCATAATTTTTAGAATAGAAAAGCGCCAAAAAATTTTCGGCGTCTGCATAATCCGCTACCCATGATTTGGAGAAAAAATTTACTTTGCCTTGAGCTACCATTTCTCTGAATGCCGCGTCGTCTATTACTTCAATTTTTACGGGCATGCCTATTTCCGTTAATTCATGTTGAATAAACTCACATATTTCCTGATACATTTTAGTGGTGTGTAAAGTTATTTCAGGCATTCCTTCTCCGTTAGGAAAGCCGGCAGAAAGCAATAATTCTTTGGATTTTTCGGGATTGTAGAAATATCCGTCCACTTTGTCTTTGTCAAATCCGGGCATGCCGTAAGGAATAAATCCCGCAGTTGCCGGACGACCGATATTACTCCTCAAATATTTTATCATTTTTTCTCTGTCAAAAGCATAGTTAATGGCTTGACGAATAGCTTTAATCCTTAAAGGACTCGATTTTACAATGTCTTTCTCAATATCCACCAATACGCCTAAATAAACGGTTTCCAACCACGGCTGTTTTTGCATAATAAAATCATTTTGGTATTTTTCTTTTAAATTACCGTTTACATCCAGTATTTTATCTTTAAAAACAGGGTCGAGCCCCGATTTAAAATCCAATTCGCCTTTTAAAAATTTGAGAAAAGATATTTGTTGGTCTTTAATAAAAGTAACGGCAACGGCATCTAAATACGGCAATTGGTTTCCGGCACTGTCTTTTTCAAAATAATTCGGATTTTTTTCCAATACCAGTTTTACGCCTTCTTTCCATCTTTTAAATTTAAAAGGTCCGGTTCCTACCGGATGCCGTCCAAAGTCATTTTTGTAAAATTCTACGGCTTCTTTAGGAACCACTGAGCAATATTGCATGGTTAAAATACTCAAAAACGGAGGGAAGGGGCGCTTGAGAAAGATTTTGAATATAGTATCGTTAACAGCTTTGAAACCTATAAAATCACTTTTTTCCGATTTATCCAAATAATTAAAAATATAAGCTCCGGGCGAGGCAACTTCCTCATCAATAATTCGATAGAAAGAATATACAAAGTCTTGTGCGGTTACTCTTCGACCTTTTCCTCCCGCAAAAACACTGTCATCGTGAAAATATACATCGTCTCGCAAGTAAAAAGTATATTCCAATCCGTCTTCGGATATTTCCCATCTTTTGGCAATGCACGGTTGCACTTTTAAAGACGGAGACATTTGCACCAATCCGTTGAAAATTTGGTTTACCGCCCATATATTTTCCAAGTTTCTTGAGAACGCAGGATCTAAAGAAGTTATTCCTCCGGGTTCGTTATATCGAAAAACGGTTTTATTCTCCAAATCATTGTTGTTCTTGCTTTTACAATAAATTAGAACAACGGAAGCGAGTACTAATAAAGCATATAATCTTTTCATGACAAAAATTTTCGTAATATTACAAGTTTAATAAATGATGTAGGGGTGTTAGTAATTTAGCCTTTACACATTGTTTTTAACATCAGGTGTAAAATGTAGAACTATGCAAAAGAAATTTGGAACTTTTGGCGGAGTGTTTACACCCTCTATTTTAACTATTTTGGGTGTTATTATGTATCTGCGTTTGGGCTGGGTAGTAGGGAACGCCGGTTTAATAGGTGCTTTGGTGGTGATTGTTGTTGCCCATGTTATTTCGGTTACCACCGGATTAAGCGTTTCTTCTATTGCGACGGATAAAAAAGTGGGTGCGGGAGGGGTTTATTATGTGCTTTCCAGAAGTTTAGGGTTACCCATAGGAGGAGCTATAGGAATGACACTTTTTGTAGGAACGGCTTTGAGCATTGCTTTGTATTTAGTTGGATTTAGCGAGAGCTTCTTGTCTTATTTTAATTTGTCCACCGATATTAACACGGTGCGTATTTGCGGGAGTTTAGCCCTGTTAATACTTTCAATAATTGCTTTAATTAGCACAAGTGTAGCCATTAAAACACAGTATTTTATTATGGCTGCTATAGGGGCTTCTTTATTGTCTGTTTTTTTAGGAGACAGTCCTTTTAAACCGGAACACATTCCTTTTTTCGGAGGAGAAAACAGCGCATCTCTTGAAGAGGTGTTTGCCATATTCTTCCCCGCGGTAACGGGTTTTACGGCGGGTATTGCCATGAGCGGCGATTTAAAAGACCCGAAAAAATCCATTCCTTTGGGAACAATGATGGCTATTGCCGTAGGATTTATAGTGTATGTAGTTTTAGCTGTTTTTATAGCATACAATGTAGATGCAGAGGTCTTAAAAACAGATTACAACATACTGTTAAAAATAGCTGTTTTTGCCCCTGCCGTAGTTGCCGGAATTTGGGGAGCTACACTTTCTTCCGCATTGGGCGGAATTTTAGGAGGTCCCCGCATTTTACAAGCAATGAGTTATGACGGTATTACTCCTAAAATTTTTGCTAAAGGTGTAGGTAAAGAAAACGAGCCGAGAAATGCCTTGATACTCACTGTGATTATTGCAGAGGCAGGTATTTTGTTAGGAGAATTGGATGTGATTGCACGAGTGGTTTCTATGTTTTATTTAGCGGCTTACGGTTTTATTAACTTGTCTTTCTTTTTGGAAAAATGGGCAAGCTCCGATTTCAGCCCTTCTTTTAAAGTTCCTCAATGGATAGGAGCAGTTGGATTTATAGCCACTTTCGGAGTAATGTTTAAGCTCGATATGTTGGCAATGATAGCCGCTTTTGTAATCATTATGTTGATTTATTTGTTCTTGGCTCGAAAACAAATTACATTGGGAAGCGGTGATGTATGGCAAAGTGTGTGGTCGGCATTGGTGAAGTCCGGTTTAAAGAAGATGGAGAGCAAAGAAATACACAAACGAAATTGGAAACCTAATGTGTTGCTCTTTAGCTTGGGAACGGGAGGAAGAGAGCATTTAATTGAATTTTCCAAAATATTGGTAGGAAACGGTTTTGTAACGAATTTCGATTTGGAGGAACAGCCTGATTCCAATGTATTATTTCCTCGCTCTCCCGTTAAAGTAAAAGACCCTGTTTTATCAAAATACGGAATTTTCGGACGACATTTGATAACGAAAGACATTTATGAAGGCATTGAAAATTTGGCATCTACTTTCGGATTTTCGGGAATAGAGCCGAACACAGTGTTAATCAATTGGCAAAAAAGTTCCGATAATCCCAAACGTTTTGCCGAGCTTACTCAACATCTTATCGAATTAGATTACAATGTGTTGTATTTAGATTACGACTATCGTTTCGGTTTTAGAAAAAGAGAAACTATTGACTTGTGGTGGAGAGGCATAAGCAACAATTCCGAGTTAATGCTTTTACTGTCGCGTTTTATTGCCAATTCTCCCGAATGGGGAAGTGCCAAAATACGCATTTTGTTGGTCAATGATTTGAATATAGACAACAGAATAATTCGCAACAAAATTCAAAATGTATTGGATGATTACCGGATTGAGGCGGAGATTAAAATTATTAACAATCATCTTGACCCCAAGCCTTTTTATGAGCACATGAAGATACACAGCTTGGAAACAGATTTGGTAATGGTGGGAATACCTGCCGTGAAGCCGGGAAAGGAAGAGGAGTTTGTAGAAAAAACCAATCAATTGGTAGGAGTAATAGGAACCACATTGTTGGTGAAAGCATCTTCTCATTTTAATGAAACCGATTTGGGGCTGAAAGAACATTTGGAAATTAAAGAACTTGTTGCAACAACTCCGAAAGAAAAATTATATCCCTTGGAAACAGCTGTTTCCGAGAGTGTTAATTTACAAATAAAACAATTGGACGGGCTTTTTGAAGAAAAAGTAAAAGAAACTTTTACAAAAGATATAGATGTAGCAGCAGCCGTGTATTTTGAGTTGTTTAACGAGCTGGAAAGCGATATTCATACCTATCTTGAAACCAAAAAATTAGCCAGTACCAAAGATATGTTGGCATTTGTAGAGGCTGTTAAAAGTTTTGCGGAACAAACGCTTAAAGACGACATAGAATCCGTATCGGCGCTTATGCGGGAGCATATAAAGAATTACAAGGATTTTATATTGCATCAGCTTAAAAATCAACCGGTAACGTTATCAAGAAATATCTCGGAAAGTGATATAGTAATTTCGGAAAATGACTCTAAAGACACTATTCGATATAAAAAACGATTGAAATTTTATATCAAAACTTTGGGAAAGAAAAATATTTCGATTCAATGGAAGCAACTTTTCGAGCATACAATTTATGCTAACTTAATTATTTCCAATAAAAAACATTTTTCAGAGTTTGGAATAGTAACGGGAAAAGTTCTCAACCGGATAGAAGACTTAATTCAAACTAACACAGACCTTTTCTACAAAAAATTGAAAGAAGAAAACGCAAACATGGAAAGCGTGTTTAAGGAAGTTGTGGAAAAACTAAAAACAGAACTTCAGACGCTTAGAAAACAAGTGGAAACAGAATTTTCCAATCTCGAAATAGGAATGTTGAACGTACATAAAAAATTTCTAAATGAATTGATATTACAAGCCAACCGTCCGGAAGTAAATTATTATTTGAAAAAACATGCCAAACTTTCTCCTAAAAAACAACAAGAACAATGGCAGGAACTTTTTGCTTTTCCGCCGGTATGGAAAGAAAACAGCCATATACTCATAGATTTATTTGAATACTCATTGTCTCAGATTCGTTTAATTATATTGGTAAATCAAATTTATTTGGAGAATATTGCTAAAGTCCGACAATTGGGAATTAAAGGTTTGCTTTTGTCGCTTAAGGAAATAAGAAATAATGCCGATAACTTTGAAAAATTGCAACAAGCATTACACATTTCGGAACTCGACGAATTATCGGAAATCAACATTGAAGAAATTTATGAAGGTTTTAGAGAAAAAATCACTGATTCCATTTCTTCTCTTCCTTCCGAAGCATCTTTACCGGATTACAATTGGATAAACAATTTTCAAGAAAGCCAATTTGAAACTCCTCAGGTGCATATTGTCGATTTGCAAAAATTCTCCGATTATGTGTTGGAAACCAAGTATTTTGAACCTGTTAAAACTCTATTAACCGGATTTTTTAAAAATGTGTACAATACCTATTCCAAAGTGATGCAGCTTTCGCAATTGCTAAAAACCAATATTGAATCTTCGGAAAATGTTGAAGAACATGAAATTAAAACACTGAAAGAAAGGCTGGTAAAAGAAGCAGACAAGGCAATTAACACCATTCAGCATGAATTTGATTTGTTTATCAACAGATTAACCGATATTAGTCAGGAAACCGTTTTCCATTTGGATTTATATACCGTTATTGAAAACTCGGAAAACATTAAACAATACGTAAAATCTGCGGAAAGAAAAAAAGGAGTATTACGGGCAATTCATACCGTACAACAACAAATAGAGAAAATAATAGGCGATGCGGCAGGAAAAATTGATAAAACAATTACCCGTTTACAATTAGCAGAACAACAGGTGAATATAAAAACAGACAAGCTGTCATATTGGAATACTGTGGTAAATCAATATAATGCCGTGGTAAAGCACCCCGAATTACCATTTTATTATTATCAGCTGTTCACCGGCAAACACCTGTTTGAACCCGGGAAATATAAATCGTTCAAAGAGTTTGAGCAACAAATAAAAAACTATTACTATTTGCGAGCTTCCAATCCCGCAAAATCAGCTTTATTATTGACGGGCGATGCACTTTCCGGAAAATCCTTCTGGGCAGACTATGCCGCTAAACACGTAGCCGTAAACAGCCGCATTATCCGGATAAATTTCCATATTCAATACGGTTTTGAAGAAATATTGCAGCAACATACAAAAAACGTTTCGCTTACCGTCGAAAATCTTCCTTTATTCGTTCCTCAAGGCACTACATTTATATTCAATGATATAGAAAAATGGTTCAACAAACCTGATGATTTTCAGAAAATTATGCAATTCATTAAGCAGCACGGCGAACAATATTTCATTATTTTAACTTGCGGAACTTTGGCTGCCGAGTATTTAAAGAAAAAAGCATTTCT
>CAZLMS010000092.1:0-7478 GCA_964560645.1 uncultured Flavobacteriales bacterium
AAGCTATTTGTTGTGCGCTTGTGCCAAATGTGGATAATTTCCCCAGCAAATTCCAGACTTCGTCGCGTACTTTGTTGTATGTGTGTGAGGTAGTAATATCGGTAAGGTATTCTTTAAGAGCCCCCACGTTAGGGTCAATAGACATGCAATTGTCATTTAGTACCACAAGTAAATCGGTATTTGTAGAGCCTGCGTGGTTTAGTCCCTCAAAGGCAAGTCCTGCCGTCATGGCTCCGTCGCCTATAACGGCGATGTGCTTGCGGTCGTTTTCTCCTTTATATTGAGAGGCTACAGCCATTCCTAAAGCGGCTGAAATGGAGGTGGATGAGTGTCCTACCCCGAAAGCGTCATACTTGCTTTCCGTGCGTTTGGGGAAACCGCTGATTCCTTTATATTTTCTGTTGGTGTGAAAAACTTTTCTTCTTCCGGTGAGTATTTTATGTCCGTAAGCTTGATGTCCGACGTCCCAAACCAATTGGTCATAAGGAGTATTGTATACATAATGCAAGGCTACGGTAAGCTCTACTACACCAAGGCTTGCTCCGAAATGTCCGCCTTTTTGAGAAACTACGTCAATAATAAAATCGCGAAGTTCTTTAGCTATTTCGGGTAATGCAGTTTCCGGAAATTTTTTTAAGTCGTCGGGGGTTTCAATTTGAGAGAGGTATTTATACTCATTCATGTCGGAAGAAAATTATTGATACAAAGTTAAGAAACTCCCGCAACATCTGAAAGGATTAACGAAATTTAATTGAGAGCAACAGGGCTAATCTTAAAATGCAGGGTAACTTCCGAGCCGTTGTGGTTAAATTCTACTTTATCTGCAAGGTGTTGCATGAGAAAGATTCCTCTTCCGTGCGGATTTTCGATATTGAGCGGGTCTGTAGGGTCGGGAACTTGGTTAATATCAAACCCTGAGCCTTCGTCTTTTACGGTAAATAGCAGTTCGTCATTTTGTTGCTGAAATGAAAACTGGAATTTTTTTTTGGGGTTTAACTTGTTGCCGTGCATGATAGCGTTATTTACAGCTTCGGTAACGGCTACCAGTATGTTTCCGTAGTGTTCTTCGGAGAGATTAAACTCGGCACAAACATCATCTATAAAATGCTCTATTACGGAAATGTTTTCGGGTTTAGAGGGAAGTGTGATTTTGTTTTCTTCGATAACCATGATTATAAGTTTTCAAAATAACTGTTTACTTTATTTTTATAAAAAGGTTTCAATTTGGGCGGAACGGTTTTATATAATTCCAATTCTTTTTCTTTCATCTTTTTATACTCCAAAAATTCTATTTTGTTTCGTTTTTCATAATTAAATGCTTCTTTGGATTGTCGTTCTTGGCTCATTTCTCTTTCCCGTTCGGATTTTTCGTGTTCGAGTAATCGGGTTAATATTTCTTGTTGGCGTTGAAGAGTTTCTCTTGTTATTTGTTTGTTCACAATGTCTTCTTCTGTTTCTTCCATCATGTCGGCTATTTTTTCAAGGTTTCCTTTTCCGCCGAGATTTCCTTCTTTTTCGAGTTGTTCTGCCATTTTTCTCAATTCATTTCTGATAGCTTCTTGTTGGGCAGCTAATTGGGCGAGTTGTTTGCTGAGATTTTGTCCTTGTTTTCCTCCGGGTTTTTTGCCTTGTTCGAGTTGTTGTTTTAGTCCTTCGAGTTGTTTGTTGAGTTGCTGTTGCATTTGTTTTAAACTTCCTGCTTTTGGCGTGCTGTTGCTTCCGGGTTTGCTGCAAGAGCTGTTGCCGAATTTTTGTTGAGCCATTTGTTGTTGCATTTGCTGGACAATTTCATCGAGCAGGAGGGCTAAGTTATTGACGGAGGTAAGTAAAAACTGTTGTTTGGCGGTTGCTTCATTGGTTTTTCTGTCTTGTATAAATTGCAATACTTGTTCCATGTCGCTGTGGATTTTGGCAATTTCTCTGTTTATCACGGGTGATATTTCCGGAACTCTTTTGCTCAATGCCAAAAGGGAATCTTCAATAAGCCGAATGTCGTCTTGCAGTTTTTTTTGTTCCCTGCCTATTTCTACGTATCGCGGGTCGTTTTTATTTACGGATTTTAATTCATTCATTAAATCTTCTTGAGTAAAAGATACTTTTATGAGGTTGTCGAGTATTCGACGAAGCGTGTTCAGGTCTTCTTCATGGGCTTCTTGTTCCATTTCCGCTTGGAAATTGCTCATTTTGTTTTCCATTTGTTGCATTTGGTCTAACGCATTTTTTTGATTTTGAGAGGATTTTTTCTTGTTTCCTTTTTCCAGATTTTGTGAACTGTTTTGCATTTCTTGTTGAATATTGTCAAGATTTTCCTCCAAATCGGGCATTTGATGAGGATTTTCTAATTGGCTGTTTTTTTCCTCGAGCATTTTTAGGTCTTCTTTCAACTGGTTGAACATGTCTTGCAGCCGGTCTTGTTTGTTTTTCAACTCTTTACTGTCCGATTTTTTTTCAAGGGTTTCTTCTAACAGTTTTTGTTGTTCTTCTGCCAGTTTTTTGGTTTTTTCGATGGTTTCTTCCAATTTTTGTTCAAATTCCAGTTGTTTGAAAAGTTCAAGTGTTCGGTCCAGTTCTTTTTCTATTTCTTTGTTGGAAAGTTCCATGTTTTTGAGCATTTCTTGTATTTGTTCTTTTGAGAGTTTTTCCATCAATTCGTCCAATTGCTTAAATTTTTCTTTCATGTCGGGCGGAATAATTTCTTCAAACAGCTTTTGCACTTGTTCTTGTTTTTTAAGTAATTCTTCGGATGGTTTTTCAAAAGACTGTGTGCGCAGGATGTTTTGCATATTTTGTTGCTCGAGATTTTGAATTTTTTTCTCAAGTTTTTTTTCTTTTTCGAGCAAATCTTTCATTTGTTTTTTGTCTTCCCAAGTTAATTCCTTTTTTTGAGCAATTTTTTCGTACAGTTCGTCAAATTGTTTTTGGAGTTGTTGAGCTTCGGATAGGGCTTCGTTCATAGAGGCTTTTATTTGTTCGGATGATTGTTCACGGAGTTTTTCCAGTTCTTCGGTGTCGGGTATTTTATAGATGAATTTGTTTGTGGTTGCGGGTTTTCTTCCGTTTACCCCGTCGTTGTCCCAAACAATGAAATAATATTGTAATTCATCTCCGGGATTAAGAGGGTATTCGGTTAAGTCCCATAAATGATAGAAAACATCTCTTATAGAATTGTTTACTGGAATTTCCGTTATTTGCCATTTTGCGGTATCGGATGAAATATTTTTGAACCTGAATTGGAGTTGGGTTAAACCGTAATCGTCGGCAACAGAGCCTTTAAAGTACATTATTCTGAGGTTTACGGAGTCTTGTTGAGGTTCAAAAACAATTGTAGGGTATTTATCGGGAATTACGGTTATGGTGTAGAAAATAGTGTCTTGCAGGTTTTGTTCACCTTCGAGTATTATACCGTATTTTTGAGATTGTCGAAGTGTTTTGGAGATTTCAAATTTGTTTTGAGCGGTTTTTGGGGTTAATATGATGGTGTCGGCAAATTGGATTTTAATGTTTTTTACGTTTTCTGCGAGTATTTGCCAAGAGACTTTCGTGCCTTCCGGAATAACCATATCGCCCACGTTTTCTTGGGAATCATTGGTCTTTTGAAGATAAGACGGGTAGTTAAACGCAATTTTCAGCTTGTTGATTTTGGGACGGGGAAAAACGGTTAGCTTATAGTTTTCGGTAGTTAGCAAAGGTGTTTCAAATGAAAAAATTACGGTTTTTTGAATATTGTTAAAGGTAAATGAAAATATTTCGGCAGCTTCTTTTTTCATTTTAAACTTGTTGCCGCCGGAAACAAGATAAACGTTTTTGGGAAGTACTTTTCCCGATACTTTTATGTTGAGTTTGAAATCTTCACCTTGAACGGCTGTTAAATTAGGGTTTTGTATTTCAATAATATAGGGGAGAGGTTTGTCGAACTTTTCGTTATACTTAATAATTCTTGCCGTGCTTTCCTTAATGATAGAGGGTTCGTAACTAAAAACCGCTACAAAAAATAAAACAACAGGGATTAAATATTTTAGGTATTTTTTGTTTTCGGAAAAATTGATGGCAGCAGTAAAAGGGATTGGGGTTAATTCTTTGGTTTTTTGCTCGATGCTTGCCAAAATCAATTCGTTTTGTTCTGTTTTGCCGAGTTTTTCCAGTTGCAAATAGTTGAGCAGTTTATCTTGAACTTCTTTAAAATGTTTTCCTATAAAAACAGCGGCTTCTTCGTAAGAAATGATTTTGCCTATGCGGAATAGTTTGACAAGGGGTATTAAGATGAATTTTCCGAATACAAAAAGAGATGATAAAAGCATTACGGAAAAGAAAATTCGCCGAACGGAAGATTCAAAATTGCCCAAGTATTCGGCTATTGAAAGAAATAATAATATGCTTAAAAAAATAGATAATCCGAGGATACCGCCTTTTATGAGTTCGTTTGTGTAATATTTTTTAATAAAAGCATCGAGCTTTTGAAGCAATATGTTGTTTTCTTGAGCCATAAACTCTTCAAAGATACGAAAAGCTAAACGTGAAAAAGAAAGTATTATTTTGAATTACGATGTGCCGTCAGGCTTCGCACGGACGCCGGACATCCAAAAAAGTTAAATACCAACGACCGTCAATGAATGAAAAATAATAAATATAATTTGCGGTATTGTAAACGGTTTTTTTTATGGTTTTTTCTATTTCCAAAAGTTCTTCTTTGTTTTTGGGGTTAATGTGTTCTATCAGTTGTTGGTGTTCCAAAAGATTTTCATCGGAAGTAAAAGCACCGAGTTTGTCAAAATAATTAGGTTCATCGCACTTCACTATGGGAAGTTCGTCTTCGAGCATTTCAAAGCCGATGGTACGCATGTCTATTTCAAACAGAGATTGCCCGGTAGGAAGTTTATATTCGCTAATATCTTTTACGTTTACAATTTGCGGCATCGCACCACTTGTTTCTATAATGTTTAAGCCGTATTTCGGGTGAATCACACTGTTTAAAGCATCATAATCTTTTTGTGAAAAGGCTACAAAAAAAGCAGTGTAGAAATCTTTAAAATCTTGTTCGCCAAAATATAAAAACGGCAGGTCTTCATCCTCGGGGCTTAATTCTTTTGCTTGTGTTTTGTGTTGATTGGCAGTTGGCGTTTGTGTTTTTTTATTTGCATTCAAATTTTTTTCATTTGATTTTGGCGTACAAGCAAAGAATAATCCTAAAAAAACAAATAAAGCAATAAGTCGCATTTTTTTATTTTTTACGAAGATACTTTATTTTCCGAAAGGTTTATTTTAAAATTTCTACCAACGGCTGTCCGTTGGTGCAGTTGGGTTCTTGGATATGAAGCATATTTGCTATGGTTATGGCAATATCGGTGATTTCAATTCGCCGGTAAATTTTTTGAGTGGGAACAGAGGCGCCGTACCAGAGCAGCGGCACGTGAGTATCGTATGAATACGGAGAACCGTGGGTAGTGCCTTTGTAGTCGTGTTCCATGTAGTTGGGTTTTAAAATATATCGAAAGTCACCGCAACGAGGCGCATAATATCCGTTTTGAGCCATTTGCATTAGTTTGTTTCGGGGCGTTTCGCGTGAAAAAAAATACGTGAGAATATTTTCTTCTCTACTGAGTTTATACACAGGGTCTATTAAATTTAGATTTCCGTCATAGTCTTCCACTTCCCACAGATATATTTGATGGTTTGTTATTTGCACACATTTTTCATTCCATGCGGATGAGGGGGCAAATTCTGCATTGTAGCATAGAGAGTTTAGAGAACTTTCCATGTCGTCTGTATAAAAAATGCCGGCAGGAATTTTCATGGATTTCAAATAGGCGGGGTTTTCGGCAGCCCCATGGTCGGCGGTAAGAAATAATACATAATTTTCCTTTCCTATTTTTTTGTCCAGATATTCAATTAAATCTCCCAAATCGCGGTCTAAGCGGAGATAAGTATCTTCAATTTCTACGGAGTGCGGGGCAAATTGATGTCCTACATAATCGGTTGCCGAGAAACTTACGGATAAAAAGTCCGGAACATCGTCCTTTCCCAGTTCCATGTTTTTTATTGTTTCAAGAGCAAATTCTTTCAAGAGGGTATTGCCGAAAGGTGTTGATTTGAGTACTGCATAACGGTTTTGTTCAAACTCTTTTGTCAGGTCGTGAGGAAAAACGGGAGAAAGTTCACCGCCAAAAAGGTCTTCATAAGGGTTATTGTCTTCAATGCTTTCCGTGTATTGACTTTTGTCTAACAGCAGAGTCCATTTTTGATGGACGAGTTCTTCTGCTTTTTTTTGTTGATTAAATTTTTCTACCCAATCGGGCAATTTTTCGGTATAGTAAGAAGATGTTACAAAATTTCCGGTAGAATCGTCCAGCCAAAAAGCATAATCTGCTGCATGACCTGCAGGTAAAATGGCGCCCCGGTCTTTTAATGAGAGTCCTACCACTTTGCTTTTGCCGTTGGTAAACAGTTTGAGCTGGTCGCCTACTGTGGTACACAGCATGTTTTTAGGAGAGCGTTGAGCTGATTTGGAGGTTGTTCCTACGGGTTGTACATCAAAGTCTTCTACACAATACACTTTTCGAGAACTATTGTCTTTGTCATACCAGTAATTTCCCACTATTCCGTGAAGAGAGGGCGTGGCTCCCGTAAAAATAGAGGCATGTCCGGGAGCGGTGTATGTAGGGATGTAGTTGTAGTTTGTGTTTTCAAACGATGTTCCTTGATTTAAAAGTTTTTTGAATCCTTTTTCGGAATATTTATCATAGAAACGGTATAAGTAATCATATCGCATTTGATCTACTACTATGCCGACTACCAATTTTGGAGCTTGAGCGTAAGTTGATGATAATTTGAATAATAGCGGAAATAAAAAAACGAGTTTTTTCATGGTTAAATGTTTTTGTAAATCACAAACATAATTCCTATACAAAAAAGCAAATTAAAAATAATATTAAGCACTCCGTAGGTTACCAACCCTGTTTTGAATAATAAATAAGTTTCAAAACTAAAAGTAGAGAAAGTACTAAATCCTCCGCAAAAACCGATAAGCAAAAAAGGTTTTATCCATGCAGATTCGTCAAATTCATTATTAAAAGCAGCTACTATGGAAATCAAAATCACAGATGCTGTAAGGTTGGAGAGCAGTGTGCCTAAGGGGATTTTGCTTTGAAAGAATCGCAATGCCAATTCGGATACTGCAAACCGGGAAACACTTCCCAGGCCGCCGCCTAAAAATATGAGCGCTAAATATTGAATCATTTAATATCCGATATGTTTTTTTAATCTTTTCAGAGTTGCCCGTATGACCGTTCTTGCTTTTTCTGCTCCTTTTTTCAGCTCACTTTCTACTACTTCCGGTTGTCTTTCCAGCTCAAAATATCTTTCTCTTACCGCGGCAAATTTTTCCAAAATCAATTCATAAAGCTCCTGTTTGGCATGGCCGTAGCCGTAACCTCCTTTAAGATAGTTTTGACGCATGGTTTCCGTTTGTTCTTTGTTGGCAA
>CAZLMS010000093.1:0-7225 GCA_964560645.1 uncultured Flavobacteriales bacterium
CGTAGATTTCTCACAAGGATATTTTTTAGGCGTCCCTGCATCAAAGCTCGATGATAAAGTTTTTTACGATGATGCTCCTTTTTTGGAAAACGCGCCTTTTATGAAAACTTTGGTGGCAAATCCAAATCATATAGGCTGCCATACTTACGGAGAGTCTGAAGCGTTTTTTAAGGGAACACAACAAATAGAAAAAGAGCTTATACGAATTTGTGCGGAAGATATTTTAAAGGGCGACGAGAATGCTCAAGACGGTTATGTAGCATCGGGAGGAACCGAGGCAAATATCCAGGCTTTGTGGATGTACCGAAATTATTTTATTCAAGAACACGGCGCTTCTCTTCACGAAATAGGCGTATTGTGTTCGGAAGATACACATTATTCCGTATATAAAGGCTGCGACCTTTTACAGTTGGATGCAGCACCTGTTTCCGTAAATGACAACCGGGAAATAGACGAAATTTCCGTAGAAAAAGCATTAAAAAAACTTGAAAAAAACGGTAAAAAATATTTTATCGTTTTATGCAATATGGCAACAACAATGTTCGGGTCGGTAGATAACCCCGATATATATACCAATGTACTCCGTCAAAAGCAACATCCTTTTTATATTCACGTAGATGGTGCCTACGGCGGGTTTATTTATCCGTTTACAACTCAAAATGAAAAACTTACATTTAAAAACCCTCATATTGTTTCATTCACCCTAGATGCGCATAAACTGGCTCAAGCACCTTACGGAACAGGCATATTTGTAGCGCGTAAAGGATGGATGAATTATACAACTACCCAAAAAGCAAGCTATGTGCAAGGTTATGATTCTACTTTAATAGGGAGCCGTTCAGGAGCCAATGCGGTTGCGGTTTGGATGATACTTTCGACTTACGGACCGTTTTTGTGGCAAGAAAAAATAGAAAAACTTATGTATAGAACCTCTTGGGTAGAGGAAAAACTTCGAGAGTTGGGAATAGAATATTATCGTCATCCTAATTTAAATATCATTACCATTAAAGCGTCTTATTTATCCGATAGTGTGGTTCAAAAATATCATTTGGTACCGGACAGGCATACAAACCCCGAATGGTATAAAATTGTAGTGATGGAACATGTAGATTTAGACGTATTACACCAATTTTACGAAGACTTAAAATTATCTGTAAAAGAAAAAAACACATTAAAAAAACGAAACTCCTTCTAAAAATTGTAAGTTTGTATAAATAATTATTGGTGGATACGAATAAAGTCATACTTATTACCGGAGCATCCAGCGGCATAGGCAAAGCAACTGCCTTATTTCTTCACGAAAAAGGATATAAAGTGTATGGAACAAGCCGTCAACCACAAAAATACGCATTCCCGTTTCCTATGGTATATATGGATTTGGAAGAGCATACTTCCATAGAAAAATGTGTGCAAGAAATTCTAAGCAAAGAAGGTAGAATAGACGTGTTGATTAACAATGCGGGAATTGCTATTATAGGTCCGGTAGAAGACACCACCGAGGAAGAGGTTTTTAAAACATTTAATACCAATGTTTTCGGAGTCCATTCCGTGATTAAAAATGTTCTTCCCATTATGCGGAAGCAACGAAGCGGCTATATTATCAACATTAGTTCCATTGGCGGGCAAATAGGATTACCCTACAGAGCGATATATTCGGCAACCAAGTTTGCCGTGGAAGGGCTTTCCGAAGCACTTCGCTTAGAGGTAGAACCTTTTGATATAAAAACCGTGATTGTGCAGCCCGGAGATATGAAAACCGAAATAAATAACCACAGGCTTATTGCCAAACATGCCCTAAACGGGTCCGTATATAAAAAAGGCTTTGAAAAATATCAGGAACGTGTGAATAAAGAGGTTGAAAACGGATGCCCTCCACAAGAAGTAGCTAAAACCATTTATCAAATCATTAATACTCCTAAACCTAAACTACGCTACCGGGTAGGCTTTTTTTCCCAAAAAATATCTATTCCCGTAAAAAACATTCTTCCGTCCGGGTTGTTTGAAAAAATCTTAAAAATACATTACGATTTATAATGAAAATTTTAATTACCGGTGCTTCCGGATTTATTGGTCAACGAACGGTCAAGAACTTTTTAAACAGGGGACATCATATCAATGTACTTATCCGAAACCCGGAACATAAAACGCTTTTTGGTCCTTCCGTAAAAGTTGTTCAGGGAGATATTACAAATCCTGACATGGTACAAAAAGCAGCTGAGGAAACTGAAATTATCATTCACATGGCTGCCATGAGTACGCTTTGGACAAACCAAAATCAACTGTATTATAAGATTAATGTGGGAGGAACAAAAAATGTATTGGATGCGGCTTTGAAAAATAACAGCAAAATCATTTATATTTCCACTGCCGGAGTTATAGGGCCTCAAGAAAACACACATCCGGTTAATGAAAATCACCGACGAACCGTACCTTTTTTTAATGATTATGAGAGATCAAAAGCACAGGCTGAAAATTTGGTAAAGGAATATTATGAAAAATACGGGTTATCTTCCGTTATCTTAAATCCCACAAGGGTTTTTGGTCCGGGGCTATTATCCAAAAGTAATTCGGTTACAACGATTATAAAAAAATATATTGAAGGCACATGGAAATTTATTCCGGGAAATAAAGATGCCGTTGGAAATTATGTCTTTGTTGAAGATGTAATACAGGCCATAACCTTAGCTATTCAACAAAATATAGAAGGAGAGCGCTTTATTGTGGGAGGAGAAAATGCTTCGTGGCAACAATTTTTTGATAAACTGGCAGCAGTTTCGGGAGTTAAAAACAAAATGTATGTAATGCCCATAGGCTTGATGCTAACGGCGGCTCATGTTTTTGATTCGTACTCGAAAATATTTAAAAAACCTCCGCTTATTACTCCGCCTTGGATAAAAAGATATACTTATAATTGGGGAGCGGATATAAGCAAAGCAAGGGAAATTTTGGGCTATACACCTTTGTCTTTGGAAGAAGGGATGAAAAAAACAATCCATTGGCTTCAAAACTCCACATTATCAAAACCTGTGAAAAAAATATCCGTATAAGTGGAATTTTAATGCTTTTGAATGAGATGAAAAAAATAACAACCGTTTTTCTCTTGTTTTTTTTGCCGTTTTTCGCCTTTACTCAAACCCCGGAAGTGTCTAAAAAAGAAGCCAAAGACTATTTTAATGATGGTGATTTTAGAGAAGCCAAGCGCCAATTGGAAATATTACTTCAATCAAATCCGAACAATACCTCATACAACTACATGCTTGCCATGTGTTATTTACAAGGCACTATAGATTGGAAAGGAAAAGCAATTCCGTATTTAGAAAAAATCAAAGATGCTGATGACGCCCCGAAAGATTTACTCTATTGGTTAGCAAAAGCATATCATTATGATTATCAGTTTGACAAAGCTATTGAACTATACAATCAATTTATTTCCGAAACCAAAGATGAATTTCTGCAAAATGAAGCCAAACGGGCAACCGAACAATGCCAATATGCCAAGCAACTGGTAGCCAACAGAAAAATGGTGCAAGTCCAAAACATGGGAAAAGATATTAACAGCCCGGAACCCGATTATTATCCTTTTGTAGATGAGGAAGAATCAATTCTTGTGTTTTCTACTCGACGAGACAAAGGGAACCCCGGATACATAATGACTGACGGTTATAAGTCTGCCGATGTGTTTATTTCCAAAGTAAAAAACGGGGTTTGGAGTCGTGCGCGTTCTATAGGCGGGGCAGTAGGAACAGCTTTGGACGAAGAAGTTGTCGGGATGCCACCCGACGGGTCTATGCTTTTTATCAATATTGATTCTTACGAAATTTCAGGGGATATTTCCGTTGCGGAAAGAAAAGGCAATCAATTTCAAAAACCAAAGCCGCTTGGAGAAAACATCAATACTCCTTATGTGGAAATTACCGGAACCGTTAATAAAGACCATACCGTTTTATACTTTTCCAGCGACCGCCCGGGAGGATATGGCGGGTTTGATATCTACAAATCCCATATTCTTCCCGACGGAACATGGGGTCCGGCAATTAATTTAGGTCCTGTAATCAATACTCCCTACGATGAATTTTTCCCCATGCTATATGACGACGATAAAACGCTTTATTTTTCGTCTAACGGTCATCTTGGAATGGGAGACCATGATTTGTTTAAAAGCGAATGGAATGAAGAAAAACAAACGTGGGGTTCTCCTCAAAATTTAGGGTATCCTATTAACACTACCGACAATGATTTAAGCATATCATTTAATAAAACTAAACGAGTTGCTTACATTTCTTCTATTAGAAAAAACGGTTTGGGAGATTTGGATATCTACAGTATTTCCTTCCCTGAAATAGAACCGGAAATGAGCGTAATTACAGGTAGAATTTTAGCAATGGCTCCTATTGATTACAATGATTATCAAACATTTAATTATTATCAAGTGGGGGAACAAACCAAGCGAATTCCTGCAGAATTTACCCCTCCCGACCCTTCTTGGAAACTCCTGAAAACAGAAACCAAAACCGTAAAACCGGGGTATCGATATAAAGTTTCCGTAGTAATGGAAAAAAGCGGTAAAACAATGACTTTTTCATTGGAGAAAGCTCCTTTAGACGATCCGTCTTATACTTTCAAAGATGTAAAAGTAAGCATGATTCCCATAAAGGGATATAAACCGCGGTCTTCTTCTGCACCGAAAGAAACAGCAGTGGATGTAGCAGACCCTTTTATTACTGTTTTTGACCACAATACAGGCGATTTATTTGGAGAATATATCCCGAATTCTCATTCTAAAAAGTTTACGATAATTCTTCCGCCCGGAAAATATGATATTGAAATTTCCGCCGAAGGTTTTAAGCCCTTTAACAAAACCATTCAAATAATGGGCAAAGCGTCTTTTAAGCCTTTAATTAAGCGCGATTTTTATTTGGAACCGGAAACACCTCTTCCGGCGGTTCATTATTCAAAATTGAAAGAGAAAAATGACTCTAATCAAGCAAATTAAAGGAAAATATCCGCGTTTCGGAAAAAATTGCTTTTTAGCGGAAAATGCTACCATTATAGGAGATGTGGAAACGGGAGATGAATGCAGTTTTTGGTACAATACGATTGTAAGAGGCGACGTGCATTACATTAAAATCGGGAACAAGGTAAATGTGCAAGACGGGGCAATTATTCACTGCACATATCAAAAATCTCCCGTGAATATCGGAAACAATGTGTCCATAGGTCATGGGGCTATTGTTCACGGATGCACGGTACATGATAATGTTTTAATTGGCATGGGTGCTATTATTATGGATGATGTGGTGATTGAAAGCAACAGCATTATCGCCGCAGGAGCCGTGGTTACTAAAAACACTATTGTAAAACAGGGAAGTGTGTATGCCGGAATGCCTGCAAAATTTATTAAAAGTGTAGATGAAAACCTTTTTAAAGGAGAAATTCAGCGTATTGCCGATAATTATATTTTATATAGTTCTTGGCAAAAGTAACGGTTTATTTGTCGAAGAAAAGCGCTTTGAGTTCCGTGGCTTCTTCGGCTTTCATTTTTCCTGCCAAAATCAAACTTAGTTGCCGTCTTCTTAATGCTGCGTCATAACGTTTTTTTTCTTCTTCCGTTTCGGGAATTACCGGAGGAACTTCAATAGGATTTCCTAATTGGTCAACAGCTACAAAGGTGTAAATAGCTTGGTTGCACAAAATTTTCTCCCCCGTGTTTTGATGTTCGATTGACACATCCATTATTACTTCCATAGACGTGTTAAATGCTCTGGAAACTTTGGCTTCTATGGTTACAATATCTCCGAGTTTGATAGGATGCCCGAAAGAAACATTGTTTACGGATGCGGTAACCACTACTCTTCTGCAGTGTCTATAAGCAGACATTGCTCCTGCAATATCCATCCAGTGGAGCAGTTTTCCTCCCATTAAATTACCTAATGTATTGGTGTCATTGGGTAGAACAAGTTCCGTTTTAACGGCAAGCGAGTCCGACGGTTTTTTTGCTTCCATAAACTAGAAAATATTTCCAGGCAAATTTGGAAAAATAATATACACGCAGGGGCTAAAAAATTAGCAGAACAGGATTAGCGGATTTTTTTTAAGTCCTCGGGAACATCTATTCCAAAGGTTTCTATTTGAGTTTCTGATGTTTGTATAGAAAATCCGTTTTCCAACCATCGCAATTGTTCTAATCTCTCGGCAATTTCCAAAGGAGAGGGTTTTAGTTTTACGATTTCTTTTAATGTTTTTGACAAATAACCATATATGCCAATATGTTTGTAAAAAACGTGTGTGTTTAGTGCTGCTTTGTGGTCTCTTACATAAGGAATGGTTGCTCTGCTAAAATAGAGCGCTTTTCCTGTTTTGTCTATAACAACTTTAGGTATGTTGGGGTTGTTTAAAATTGTGAGGTCGTCTATTTTTTTAATGAGGGTAGCTATTGAATTTCCGTTTTTCAACAGTTGAGCCACTTGTGTAATTTGCGAGGGGTCAATAAAAGGCTCATCTCCTTGAATGTTAATTACGGCATCGCAAGATACTTGATTAAGCACTTCTGCACAGCGTTCCGTTCCGCTTTGGTGATGCGGAGAAGTCATCACGACTTTCCCTCCGAATTCTTTTACGTGATTAAGAATACGATTGTCATCTGTAGCTACAATTACTTCTGATAAATCCGGGCATAGCAAGGCTTGTTCATATACTCTTTGTATCATCGTTTTTCCTTTGATGTCCGCCAAAGGTTTGCCCGGAAAACGAGAAGATTGATAGCGCGCCGGTATAATTCCGATAATTTTCATCTATGCAGAGTTTTAAGTTTCCATGGATTACCTGGTAGTTTTTTATGCTTCTTTGTATTTCCAGCTGTGTTTTTCGTTGGTAACGGCTCGAACAATGCTAAAAAGCAAAATTAAAACAGCTAAAAAAGACATAAGGCGTCCGATATAATCGCCGTATTTCACATAAAATGTTTGATAATCATTAAATTTTATTTTATTTCGAAGAGCTTCTTCTTTCCACCATTCCGATTTTTGAATAATATTTCCATAGCTGTCTATAAAAGCAGAAATTCCTGTGTTGGCGCTTCTTGCAATGCTTTTTCGGGTTTCTATACACCGCAAACGGGCATAAGCCAAATGTTGTTTATATCCGGGTGTATCTTCCCACCAACCGTCGTTAGTAATTACAGCAATTGCTTCGGCTCCGTTTTGAATATATTTTGTCATAAATTCTC
>CAZLMS010000094.1:0-7183 GCA_964560645.1 uncultured Flavobacteriales bacterium
GCTTAATATTTTGTATTTTTATGCTTGGTGGATTATTCCCGTTTTTATTACTGTAGGATTTTTGTATGGGTTTAAAAACATACTCAAAGAGCTTTGTATAGACAAAAATATCTTGCAAGGGTTTGTTTTCAGCATAGCAGTTGTTTCTCCAATGATTATCAGCTCGGCAATTATCGGGCACATAGACAACCCTATAAATCTAACCTCATTGCTTCATAAAACGCTATTTGCCGGATTTATGGAAGAAGTATTATTCAGGGGATTTTTATTCGGACTTTTGTTTAGAAAAAACGGATGGGGATTTATTCCTGCATCAGCACTCGGAGCTTTTATTTTTGCGATAAATCATTTGTACCAAGGCTCAACTGCCGGACAGCTAACAGGAATATTTTTCGTAACATTTATAGGTTCTGGTTGGTTTGCCTGGCTCTTTATTGAATGGAAAGAAAACCTTTGGATTCCTGTTTTTTTACACATATTTATGAACCTCTCTTGGACATTGTTTAATATGAGAGAAACGGCTTTGGGTGGTACTTATACCAACATTTTCCGACTGATAACCATTGCTCTTTCAGTTATTATCACAATAATTCACAACAAAAGAAAAGATTGCTTTAGAATAAACAAAAACAATTTAATTGTATCAAATTCCAAATAACATTTACTTTCAAACACCATTCTTTTTTCTATCTTATTGCAAAAGTTTTATAGAGAGCAAGTGTAATTCATACCTTTGCACGCATGCAGCGGTATTTTTTAAAAATTGCATATAACGGAAGCGCATTTCACGGCTGGCAGAAACAACACAATGCCCATTCGGTTCAGGCGGAAATAGAAGATAAAATGTCCGTATTGTTTCAGGCTCCGGTAGAAATAACCGGATGCGGAAGAACAGACACCGGTGTGCATGCCCGCTGTTTTTTTCTTCATTTTGATGCGGAAACATTACCTTTCGACAAAGAAACTTTCATTTTTAAATTAAATTGCATGTTGCCTTCCGCTATTGCAGTGTATAATTTATACAAGGTGAAAAATACTGCTCATGCTCGATTTGATGCCGTTTCCCGGACTTATCAATACCGGTTTATTACCGAAAAAAATCCTTTTGAAGGGCTGTGGGCTTGGCAAGTAAGAAAAGAAACCGATTTTCCGCTCATGGAGCAAGCCGCCCAAATTTTGTTAAAGTATAGGGATTTTGGTGCTTTTTGTAAATCAAATGGGGGAAATGCAACTAATATATGCGAAATCAAACATGTGCAATTTATTTATCAAAAACCATTGGTTATTTTTGAAATTACCGCTAACCGTTTTTTGAGAAACATGGTACGAGCCATAACAGGAACATTGGCAGATGTAGGATTAGGAAAAACTACCCTTGAAGAATTTGAACAAATTATTCAATCCGGAAAGCGTTCAAAGGCAGGTTTCTCTGCACCTGCCCACGCGCTGTTTTTAACCGATGTGAAATATCCCGATTCTATATTCCTGCATGAATAATTTAAGACAACAAATAAAAAACTACTTTGATTTGGATATTTTGTCCAGAGTTTTGTCTTATACCAATCCGTATAAAAAACTGTATTATATCACGGCTTTTTTAATTATCCTTCTCGGTTTTTTCTCCCCCGTAAGACCTTATCTTATTCAATATACCATTGACAATTTTGTAACTAATCCCGACAAGGAAGGGTTGTTGAGTTTTACGTTGTTGATTATAGGAGTATTGATTCTTGAAGCGGTTTTTCAATATTTTCAAACATACAACGCCAACTTACTAGCTCAAGATGTTCTGAAAGACATTCGCCTGAAAGTTTTTAAAAAGATTTTGGGATTTAAGTTGCAGGTGTATGACCAAAACCCCATAGGAAGGCTGGTAACCCGTGTAATATCAGATATAGAAGCTATTTCGGAGATTTTTTCGCAAGGAATTTTAATTATTATCGGAGATATTTTAAAATTAGCGGTAGTTGTATTTCTAATGTTTTATACCGATTGGCGATTGGCACTGTTCAGTTTGTTATCCATACCGTTATTGCTTGTAGCTACCGATGTTTTTAAGCGTTCGGTAAAAAAAGCGTTTCAAGAAGTGCGCAAACAGGTGGCACAACTCAACACTTTTGTGCAAGAGCATATTATAGGAATGCATTTGGTTCAAATTTTTAACCGGGAACAAAGAGAGTTGGAGAAATTCCGGCAAATCAATGAAAAACATAAACAGGCACATATAAAATCCGTATGGGCTTATTCGGTGTTTTTTCCGGTAGTGGAAGTTTTAAACGCGCTTTCCATAGCACTGGTAGTTTGGTGGGGAGCGTCGGCGGTGTTGAAAGGAGAAGTAACTTTTGGAGTGTTGGTAGCCTTTATATTGTATATACACATGCTTTTTAGACCTATAAGACAACTTGCCGACAGGTTTAATACCTTGCAAATGGGAATGGTTGCAGCCGAACGGGTTTTTCATATTTTAGACATGAATGAAGAAATTCCAAATAAAGGAAAAGTAAAAGATATAGACATTAAAGGAGCCATTGATGTAGAAGATTTATGGTTTCAATATAATGAAGATGAATGGATATTAAAAGGAATTTCATTTCACATAACACCCGGTGAAACAGTGGCAATAGTAGGAGCCACGGGAGCCGGCAAAAGCTCTTTGGCGTCGGTGTTGATGCGGTTTTACGAATATCAAAAAGGCAAAATTCAAATAGACGGAATAGATATAAGAGATTTCGATTTGCATTTTTTACGGAAAAATGTAAGTATGGTGTTACAAGATGTATTCTTATTTTCAGATACCATTTTAAATAACATTACCTTAAAAGACCCGGATATTTCTTTTGAAAGAGTAGTGGAGGCAGCTAAAAAAGTAGGCGCTCATGAATTTATTGAAAGACTGCCCGGCGGATATAATTTCAATGTGAAAGAACGAGGCGGTACGCTTTCTACCGGACAACGCCAACTGATAGCATTTATTAGAGCATATATTTACAATCCTAAAATTTTAATATTGGATGAAGCCACGTCTTCCATTGATACAGAAACAGAAAAGCTTATTCAATATGCTACCGAACAACTTACGCAAGGCAGAACTTCCATTGTAATAGCCCATAGGTTGGCAACTATACAAAATGCCGATAAAATTATAGTGATGGACAAAGGGCAAATCGTGGAATCGGGAACTCACGAAGAGTTGTTATCCAAAGAAGGATATTACAAGCAATTATTCGAAAAACAATTTAAAGTGCTTCAAGGTTAGCCTTCTACGTGTTGGGCAAAAGTTAGCACGTATCCGTTAAGGTCTATTATCGAAAATTCTTTGGTGCCGTAAAAAGTATGTTCCAAGTCGGAAACAATCTCTACTTTTTTGTTCACTTCTTCGTATAACTGTTCTACATTATCGGTTTTGATATATAAAGTAACTCCTCCGCCCGGTTTTTGGGTTTTAAGCACTTCAATTTCGTTTTCTAAACTTTTTTTCGATTGAAACATTAACACTACATTGTCCTTTTTCATCATAGCCCAATCGTAAGAAGGCTTTTCAGGAACGGTTTCCAGTAATACAAATCCAAAATTATTTTGATAATATTCAACGGTTTCTTCTACATTGTAAACCATTAAATTAGGGGTAACAGACAGTAAGCTCATAGTTTTTTTATTTAAGATTGGTCTTTACATTTAACCATGGTCAATATAGTGGCTAATGCAACGGTTTCTCCTTCTTGGTCATATACATCCACCAAAAATTTTACGATACCTTTTTTAATATCGTCTTCGGATTTTTTTTCTTGCAGGATTTTTTCTTTTACCGTAAATCGCACCCCAATGGTAGTTCCGGGATATACAGGTTTAATAAAACGGCATTCGTCAATTCCGTAATTGAGCAGTACAGGACCTTTTTTAGGGTCTACAAATAAGCCGGCAGCTTTTGACAGTATAAAATATCCGTGTGCCACGCGTCTTTCAAAAATAGTTCCCTCTAAAGAGGTTTCGTCCATGTGTGCGTAGAAATTATCGCCGCTTACATTGGCAAAGTTTACAATATCTGCTTCTGTAACTGTGTGTTTATGAGTAAATACGGTTTCGCCTATTTGAAGCTCTTCAAAATGTTTTCTAAACACATGAGGAACTGCTTCGGTTTGTTTGGCCCCGTATTGATAAATGTTTGTAATATGAGTAACGGTGGTAGGTGTGCCTTGTAAAGCGGTTCTTTGCATGTAGTGTAACACCCCGCGTTTTCCGCCCATTTCTTCTCCGCCTCCTGCTCGTCCGGGTCCTCCGTGCACCAAATGAGGAAGCGGAGAACCGTGTCCCGTACTTGTTTTTCCGTTTTCTCTGTTTAAAATTAGAATTCGTCCGTTGTATGCCGCTGTTCCTAATGTAAATTGTTTGGCAAATTCATCGTCGTATGTGGCTACGGAAGTAACTAAAGAACCTTTTCCCATTTTTACTATTTGAATAGCCTCTTCTATGGAATTATACGGAATAATGGTAGATACGGGACCAAAAGGTTCTATCTCATGAACTTTGGTTTTTTCAAAAGGTTTGTCATTTATAAATAAAACAGGTGCAAGGAAAGCTCCTTTGTTTTTATCGGCACCCACTACTTCAAAATTTTCCAAATCGCCATACACAATTTCTTGTTCGGCGGCTAATTCCAATATTTTTTCTTTTACTTCTTCTCTTTGTTTTACTCCGGCTAAAGCGCCCATTCTAACTTCTTCGCGCTTGGTGTCGCCGATTACGGTTTTAGCCAATTGTTGAGCAAGGGCATTTTTCACTTCGTCCACTAATTCGGAAGGCACTAAAATTCTTCGGATTGCCGTACATTTTTGCCCGGCTTTTACCGTCATTTCTCTTCTCACTTCTTTAATAAACAAGTCGAATTCGGGTGTGTCGGGTTGAGCATCGGGTGCTAATACGGAAGCATTTAAAGAATCGGCTTCCATGTTGAACGGAATAGCGTTTCGGATAATATTGGGATGGGCTTTTAACTTCCAGCCTGTTTCGGCGGAGCCTGTAAAAGTAATAACATCTTGGTTGATGGCATATTCCACAATTCCGTTGGCAGAGCCGCAAATAAGTTGTAAAGAACCTTCGGGTAATATACCGGAATCTATAATATCTTCTACCATTGCATGAGTAAGAAAACAAGTAATGGTAGCGGGTTTAACAATAGCCGGAACACCCGCCAGCAGATTGACGGATATTTTCTCCAACATTCCCCAAATAGGGAAATTATAGGCATTGATGTGCACAGCCACGCCTTCTTTAGGTACCATGATATGATGTCCGATAAACGAGTTGTCTTTGGAAAGCGGTACGGCTTCGCCATCTACGTAATAAGGCAGGTCGGGAAATTGCCGCCGCAATGAAGCATAAGAAAATAGATTACCTATTCCGCCTTCGATATCAATCCAAGAATCGGCTTTGGTAGCACCTGTAGCATAGCTTATTTCATAGTATTTTTCCTTGTTTTTTAATAGAAAAAGCGCTAATTTTTTGAGCATTAAACCACGCTCTTGAAAAGTCATTTTACGCAAAGCGGGCCCGCCGACTTCACGGGCGTATTTCATCATTTTGTCAAAATCCACTCCCGTAGAGGATGCATAACCCAAAAGTTCCCCAGTTATGGCGTTGTATAACGGTGTGCCTTCATCAGCACCTTCAATCCATTGTCCGTATGCGTAGCTGGTATATTTCTTCATTTTTACGAAATTTTTTGAAAGGCCTAATTTAGTTAATATTGCAAAATGAACAAAAGTATTTTGAGATGTTTTATTAACTTGGCGTTTGTTTTTTTGTTTTTTTACCAAGGTTCTTTTGCTCAATTAAATGATTTTAAATACAAAGAGGTCGTAAAATACCATTTGCCCGAAGGAGAGAATTATTTAATTATACCTTCGGATTTTGCGCATGAAGAATTAAAAGAAATTTCACAAAAAGTTTCCGTAAAATTTATAGAAAGCGTTTCGTTGGTTTATACGAAATATTGTTTTAATCCTGCGTTTAATCAGCAGGCTCTTAATGAAAAACGATGGGAAAACTTGCAAGAGATTATCCCGCAGCTTTCTGCTCAAGCATTTTATGTGAAATATTTGATTGCTCAAACAGGTTGCGGTGATACTGTGTTGTGTAAAGAATTTTTTCACGGATTTGTGATTAAGTTTCGTCAGCCGTCTTCTGTTGTTCAAGCAGAAAAAGAAATTGAGGAGATTGACCGTTTTTTTGCAAAATCTCGACGGGCTTCATCTTCGTTTGACTTGGTTCAGCGATGGGATGATAAAACCGGTTATTATTATGATACCATATACAGAGAGGGAGAACCTTCCGGTAAACATGCAATTTTGCGAGATACGCTTTTGTTAAATCTCTTGCGTCAAATGGATAAAGACAACTATTTACTGGTAGTAGATGTTACCGGAAGTATGGCTCCTTATACTGCCCAAACTCTTAAATGGGTGGAGCAATATGCCAACTCCAAAAAAATAGCTTTAATTGCGTTTTTTAATGATGGTGATAATGCGCCGTCTCCCGCTAAAAGAATAGGAGAAACGGGTGGGATATATTTTACGGAAAATAAAGATATGATTAAAATATTGCGTGTTATGCGAACTGCCATGAGGAAAGGACAGGGCGGAGGCGAAGATGAAGAAAACGATGTGGAGGCAATATTAAAAGGGTTGGAGGAATGCACTAAATGCGAACAAGTGATTTTAATTGCCGATAATTTTGAACGGTTTAGAGATGAAATGTTGTTGAATCAAATAAATAAGCCTGTGTATATAGTGGTGGCGGGAGCGGATGAACAAATTAATCCTTATTATTTACAGCTTCAAGAGAAGTATTCTAATGTGAAGGTGTTGTATTAAAAAGCAAAGGGCGGTCATTCACCGCCCTTTGACTTTGAGGTTAATTTTAATTATTTTTTAATGAGTTTTAATATATTGGTGTTTTGCTGAATGTCGGTGATATGAATGTAATACACACCTTTAGCCCAACCGGAGATTTTAAACTCCGTAGTGTTGGAAGGTTGTGGCAAGATGTTTTGATATACTAACTTACCATCTATGGACAGTACTTTTATTGTTTGAATAGCGTTATTGGTTTTAACAGTTATTCGATTGTTTGCCGGGTTAGGATAGATGGTAGCATTCAAATAGTTATTCAACGGTTGGATGTAGGT
>CAZLMS010000095.1:0-7074 GCA_964560645.1 uncultured Flavobacteriales bacterium
CACCGAAAAAGCGCCCCCTTCTTTTATCAATGCCTTTGCCTCCCAAAATTTATCGTAATTATCGCCAAATAAAATCACATTTCCAAAAACAGCCGCCTCTAAAATATTGTGTAATTGATTAGCAAATCCGCCTCCTATAAATGCCAAATGCGTGTAGCGATACACTGCACTTAACAATCCTATACAATCTATTATCAATACATCTTTATCGAATTGATTACGAGAATACCTGCCGCACAATCCTTTAAACTTATTTTCTATTTCACGAATATGTGTTTCCGACACATCATGAGGTGCTATAATGAGTTTTAAAGCAGCATGTTTTTGCTTCAATTTTTCCCAAGATTTTGCCGCAATATCTTCTTCGGGCTGCCAACTGCTTCCTAAAATTATTACCCGGCAATCTTTGGAAAATTTCTCTATTTCGGGAATAGGTTTTGAATTTTTATAATTATCCAAAACCGTGTCGAAACGGGTATCTCCCGCACAAATCGCTTTCACTTGGATACTACTCAATAAACGAACCGATTCTTCATCTTGACAATATATTTTTTCCGGAATTTGAAGCAATTGTCGAAACAATCCGCCGTACCATTTAAAAAACACCTGGTCTTTTCTAAAAACGGCAGAAATCAGATATAAAGGAATATTGTTTTTTTTCAATTCTTCAAAAAAATGTACCCAAAATTCATATTTGACAAAAAAAACCTTTGAAGGAGAAACAGTTTGAACAAAAAAACGGGCATTTTCGACTGTATCAAGAGGAAGGTACATCACCATATCGGCTTGCGGATAATTTTTCCGGATTTCATAACCCGACGGAGAAAAAAAAGTGATGACAACTTGCAAATTTGTTTCCCGCTTAATTTTTTCAATCAACGGGCGGGCTTGTTCAAACTCTCCCAGCGAAGCACAATGAAACCAAACAGGATTTTTGAACTCAAAACTTTTGAGTTGTGCTCTCCAATTCTTTCTGCCCGAAATCCATTTTTGAGCTTTGGGATTAAAAAAAGCCGCCAACCAAATACCGAAACCGTAACAACGAATTGCTATATCATAAAGTATTTTCATCAATACACGTAATATTCCAAAGCCCGGCGTTTATATAACGGAATGGTCCAAAACAAACGAAATCCATACAACAAATCTGTGCGTTGGCGGGTGTCGCGTTCGCGCGTATCATAGTTGTAGTCTCTTCTGTTTTGAGTAAATCCTTGAAAAAATTCAAATCCTACCTTAAAATTCACAAAATGACTGTTACCAATATATTGATACCCTATAAATTGATGCAACAACAAACCGTTTGTAAGACGGTCATATCCTTTTAAATAATCTCCTTCAAGTGCCGGAACGGATTTGTATTGGTCGAGTATTTTGATTTTATGTTGAACAAATCCCACTCCGCCTTCCACCACTATTCCCGAGTTGATATTCGGTCCTAATAAAGGTAGAATTTTTCCCGCGTAAACCGACAACATATACCCGCGTTCGTATAAATTAACTTCTGCCGGAGAGCCGTTTTTGTCAATGATGAAACCATGTTGAGTATAAAGGTTCATCATTACCGATGTATCTTTTATGGTATTTCCGAAAAAAAAGTTAGTATTTATTCCGAATGTGAAATTTTTCTTTGTTTTATAGCCAAACTGCCAAGACACATTAGAATTCCACCCAAACCTTTCCGCCATATCGCCACCGGGAATGTTTACCGAATATCCCGCATTGATATAGAAAAACTTTAATGTATCTTGCGGATTATTTCCCGCCCACACTCCGTTAATTAAAATCAGGTTGACAATCCATATCAGTAATATGTTTCTCATTTTCATGTGTTCAAAAATAAACAAAACCCAATTGCCGTCCGTTGTATTTTCAACGGCTTATTCTTTTTTTGGCTTGTTTTTACGAATAATGCGAATTATCAAAATCAACAAGAAAAATCCTGCCCCTACTTGTCCCCACGCTGCAAAATTTAAAATTTTGTTTAGCAACGATTGATGTTCCCGGTTGTCTATATTTTTATCCGCCACCTGTCTTACATGCATAAGTAAATCTACGGCAAGATTACCGTCAGGAATGTCTTGATGACATGATAAACACACGCCTCTTCTGTCTAAATTAGCACGTTCTTGATTATTTAAAGGTCGGGATTTGGAAAAATGATGTCCTATGGTTTGCAATTGCCGTCCTTCTTCGGTTACAAACCTTGACCAATCCATAGTTAAATTTGGAATTTTATTTATCTGTGTTCGGTATTTTTCCGGCAATATTTCCCCGTCTGCCGAGGCAAGTTCCACTACATATTCCTCTGAAGGATTTTCAAATATTTGCCCTTCTTCAATGCCATACCCCATACTTGCAGGGTTATTATGGCAACTTTCACAATCCCGTGCTTTTTTAGAAGTTGTATGAGGTTGAACAGGAGATATGTCTATAGCCAATTGTCCGGAACTGTCTGCTCCTTCTACTTGCGGAATTTTAAAAATATGATTAAGCAATAACGGTTTACCGTCTTTGCCAATTACCGAAACAGTGGTTTGGCATCCCGGTATTGCAGGAGCTATACGGCTTTCTCCGTTTACAACTAATGGCGGATTTTCCCATCTCAGATAACTTCGCTGTTCTGTTATTTTTCCGGGAATTTGATGTTTGTCCGTTGCTCCCCGAGCATCAGCCGTTAAACCGCTTTCATCCACATCATGCCCTACCGAAACCCAATCCGTGTGATATTCTTCTTTTGAATAATCTATCTTGATATGACATCCGTAACATTGCGGCGCCCAATCAGCATGACAAGCATAGCATTCCATTTTTTCTATGTGTTTTTGCACATTAACCATTGCCACCTTGGCTTTTACGGAAAGTTTATCTTCCTTATTAAGTTTTTTAAGCGGTTGAAGAATAATATCTTTTCCGCCGGCTGTATGCACAATTACCTCATTGCCTTTTTTTACTACATTTTGAAGAGGATTGCCGCGTGCCGATATTAAATAACCGTCTTCTTTGGGATATTCCATTCCCTTTTTTATATACTCGGGAAGCTCATCAGCTAAACCGCGGGGGCTTTTATCAGGGAAATCGGCTATTTCGTCCGAATATCCGACAGGTAATTCCCAAGGATATTTATCGGGAGTGCCGTGACAATCTTGACACTCTATTTCGACCGGAGCTAATGTAGTACCATATAACAACCCGTCTCCATGCACATCGGAGCTGGTATGACAATCTTGACATAACATTCCTTTTTCCAAATGCACATCTGCATGCAGATGTAAATAATGTTTTGTGTGCAACTTAGGCTGCTCTCTACCATCTCCCATAAAAGGCGATGAATAAGCTGTTTCCATTAACCCTTGATAAGAAGTTCCTATCCGTTTTCCTCTGTCGTGACAAGTGGTACATGTTTCCACGGGAATTCCGCTATATGTTTTTCCGTGAATATGAACTTTTTTATCTCTTGTGGCTTGTATGGAATGTACCAACAAATGCCCTCTTTCCCCTGTCGGAACAGATTTATCTTTTCCTTCATAATAACCTTCGTTAGAATAAGGTATATGACAAGATGAGCATCCCATTCCTCTGTAATCTCCTCGTTTTTGACGTCCTTTGTTTCCCGTATGGCATCTTTGACATTCTTGTCTTAAATAAGTATAAACTGCCAATCGAGGGTCTTTTTCCACTTGTTCCGGAGTTGGAGCGGGCGGTAAAGCCGTCATTTTACTGGGGAAAACCTGCTCTTCAGCTTTTTTAATGATTTCCAAATACTTTTTGTATACTTCTGAGCCGAGTTGTTGATGTTTTTCCAATGCCGACACATCGTAATTTCCTACGTTATGGTTATAGCGATTAATTCCCCCAAATCCCCATGTAGTTCCTTGAATTTTACCTGCCTCCGTAAACATAAGCGAAGTAAATTGTGTTTGCACTTGTTCTTTATGACAAACTCCGCAAGTGTTTTCATTTATCCAAGGGCTTCCGGGATCGGGATAAAAATTCTTCGGTCCGGGATGATGTTTAAAAAAATCAATAGTACCGCTATGGGCATCGTTTAAATCTTCAGTTGCAGGATTTCCTCCGTGGCAAACCACACAATCATTTCCCTCTACCCCCGCTTCTTCGGCTTTTTGGAGAATGGCTTTCATCATGCCCGACTGCGGAGGAACTATCGGTTCTATATCACCATGACAATTTAAACATTTATTTTCCTTACTATTAATATTATTGACCTCAGGTGTTAAAGCTATACTTAAACCTATAAGTAAAATAATTACTGCAAAAGTTGCGATTTTCTTCATACCGGTTAAAAGTTCAGAAAATCTTCCACTAATTCACTTAGCTTTTGTTTTAAAACATTTTTTTGATTTTCATCCGAAATTTGATTTTCCACTCCCGGTATAGCGAATTTAAAAGGATATACCGTTGTTTTTAAATAATGCAACACCCCCGTAAAATGATCCAGCCCGCGCACATTACCCGCTCTTCCGGCAGACAATCCTATCAACAAAGCTTTTTTATTTTTAAACAATGCCGGATCAACAGAATCTACAAATGCTTTAAGCACCCCCGGAAAGCTTCCGTTATATTCCGGAATCAGAAATATAAACTTATCGGCAGATGCCACATAGCGATGAGCCCGTTTCTTCCAACTCCTTCGACATTTCACCTGTGTATATGTTATTAAAAATGAAATTTCCGGGCAAATTTTCCAAATGCAAAACGTCGTGATTTTTTAATTTTTCAGAAAGGATTTCGTCCACTAATTCCGCCACCCTTTTTGTTACATTATTTTCTCTGTTAGTGCCAACAATTACAGATATCATGCTTTTAACAAAATTTTGTTTAAAAAACGTTTAAAAACAGTTGTAAAGCTACGAAAATAAAGTACTATTTTTACAGAAAATCCTTAAAAACATAACCGGCTATGAAATTCAAGTATTTAGGACATTCATCTTTTTTGGTAGACACGGGAAAAGCTCAATTGCTTTTCGACCCGTTTATTACCCCCAACGAATTGGCAAAAAGTATAGATATTTCTACGCTTAATCCCGATTATATTTTAATTTCTCACGGTCATGAAGACCATTTGGCAGATGCAGAAGCTATTGCCAAACAGTCGGGAGCTGTAATAATCTCTAACTTTGAAATTGTAAGTTGGTACGGAGCTAAAGGCATTGAAAAAGGGCACCCTATGAATCACGGCGGGCAATGGAATTTTGATTTCGGAACCGTGAAATATGTACAAGCTGCACACTCCAGCACTTTGCCCGACGGACAAAGCGGCGGAAATCCGGGCGGCTTTATTATTACTGCCGACAACGGTTTTACCTTTTATTTTGCCGGAGATACTGCTTTAATGCACGATATGAAAATATGGGGCGAGCAATATAAATTTGACGTAGTGCTGCTCCCTGTAGGAGATAATTTTACCATGGGAATTGATGATGCATATCTGGCTTCCGAATTTTTACAATGCAATCAGGTAATTGCCATGCATTTTGATACATTTCCTTATATTAAAATAAACCACGAAAAAGCCAAAGAAAAATTTAGCAATAAAAAATTCTTTTTACCGGAAATAGGAGAAGAAATTACTTTTTAATAAATTGTTATATAAATAATTATGGGAAAAATTATAGCTGTAGCTAATCAAAAAGGCGGAGTAGGAAAAACCACTACTGCCATAAACCTCGGGGCTTCTTTGGGAGTTTTGGAGAAAAAAACACTTATTGTAGATGCCGACCCGCAAGCCAACGCCACTTCGGGTGTTGGTTTTGACCCTCGTAATATTAAAGCCAGCATCTATGAATGTTTAATTTCCGAAATAGAACCGAAAGACACTATTTTGAACACGGAAAATCCTAATTTGGACATTATTCCTGCACACATTGATTTGGTGGGCGCCGAAATAGAAATGATAGGACTGCCCAACCGCGAAAAAATGATGCGTAATGCCTTGGAAAAAATCAAAAACGAGTATGATTTTATTATCATTGACTGCTCCCCTTCTTTGGGACTGATTACACTTAATGCACTTACCGCTGCAGACTCGGTTATTATTCCCGTGCAATGCGAATATTTTGCGCTGGAAGGTTTGGGAAAATTACTCAATACCATTAAAATAGTACAATCCCGTTTAAATCCGCAGTTGTCTATAGAAGGCATGTTGCTTACCATGTATGACCAAAGATTGAGGTTAGCCAACCAAGTAGTAGAAGAAGTAAAAGTACATTTCCAAGATATGGTTTTTGACACTATTATCCATAGAAACACCCGGTTAGGAGAAGCGCCAAGCCACGGAGAAACAATTATTATGCACGATTCGGCAAGCAAGGGAGCTATAAATTATTTAAATTTGGCTAGAGAAATTTTACAAAAAAACAACTTGACCAAAATTAAAGAAGAAGACAAACTAATCAATTTCCTAAATGACGAACTCTAAAAAAAGAGGATTGGGACGCGGTCTCAGCGCCCTCTTGGAAAATACGGAAACCGACGTAACCAGCAACTTTGCATCTCCCGATAACCCTAAAGTGGTGGGTTCTATATCCAAAATTCCTATTGAACAAATAGAAACCAATCCTTTTCAACCTCGAACCACTTTTGAAGAAAACTACATCGAAGAGCTTGCGGAAAGCATTAAACAGCATGGTGTTATTCAACCAATTACCGTCAGGAAATTAGGCTACGAAAAATACCAACTTATTTCGGGCGAACGCCGGTTAAGAGCTTCTAAAATTGCAGGGCTTAGTGAAATTCCGGCTTACATTCGCATTGCCGATGACCAGGAAATGCTGGAAATGGCGTTGGTAGAAAATATTCAAAGAAGAGACCTCGATGCCATTGAAGTAGCCATTTCTTTTCAAAGATTGATTGAAGAATGTAAACTAACTCAAGAAAAAAAAAAAAAAAAAGTAGGAAAAGACCGTACTACCGTAACCAATTACCTTCGATTACTTAAATTGCCTTCTGCCATTCAATTGGCCATAAAAAAAAGATTGATAACCATGGGGCATGCCCGGGCAATCTTGTCGGTAAATGACCCCGAGCAACAAATCGAAATCCTTAAAAATATTC
>CAZLMS010000096.1:0-7030 GCA_964560645.1 uncultured Flavobacteriales bacterium
AAAACAAAAAAGCCCCTTTTTTAGGGGCTTTTTTATATGTGATTATCTCTTCTTTTATGCTTCCACTTCTTGTAAAACTTCTTTTACTTTTTCGGCAGCTTCTTTTAATGATATTACCGAATAAACTTGCAAACCCGATTCATCAATTAGCTTTTTAGCTTCTTCGGCATTAGTTCCTTGCAGACGCACAATAATAGGAACCGGAATATTTCCGATATTTTTATAAGCGTCCACAATTCCTTGTGCTACTCTGTCGCATCGTACAATTCCTCCGAATATGTTTACCAATATGGCTTTTACATTAGGGTCTTTCAATATAATTCTAAAGGCTTTTTCCACGCGTTCCGCATCTGCCGTTCCGCCCACATCCAAAAAGTTGGCAGGTTCGCCTCCGTAAAGTTTAATAATATCCATGGTTGCCATTGCCAAACCGGCGCCGTTTACCATACAGCCTACGTTTCCGTCAAGTTTCACATAATTCAATCCTGCTTCATTAGCTTCTACTTCAATCGGGTCTTCTTCCAATACATCTCGCATTTCCGCTAAATCTTTATGACGGAACAATGCGTTGTCGTCCAAGTTTACTTTCGCATCTACGGCTATAATTTTATCGTCCGATGTTTTTAACACAGGGTTAATTTCAAACAATGAAGAATCTGTAGCTTCGTATGCTTTATATAAAGCCGAAACAAATTTTACCATTTCTTTAAATGCCGTGCCGGACAATCCTAAATTAAATGCTATTTTTCTTGCTTGAAAAGGCAATAAACCAACTTTTGGGTCGATTTCTTCTTTAAAAATAAGATGTGGTGTTTTTTCAGCCACTTCTTCGATATCCATTCCTCCTTCGGTGGAGTACATTATCATATTTCGTCCTGTGGCTCTATTGAGCAATACACTCATATAAAACTCAGCCGGCTCGCTTGCTCCGGGATAATACACATCCTGAGCCACTAATATTTTATGTACTATTTTTCCTTCGGGACCTGTTTGAGGAGTTACCAATGTCATTCCCAATATTTGAGATGCCAATTGTTTTACCTCATCTAAGGATTTTGCTAATTTAACCCCTCCGCCTTTTCCGCGTCCTCCGGCATGGATTTGAGCTTTTATTACCCACCATTGCGTTCCGGTTTGTTCGGTTAGCTTTTTAGCGGCTTCAACGGCTTGCTCAGGTGTTTCTGCTACAATGCCTTGTTGTATTCCTACACCATAGCTTGCAAGAATTTCTTTGGCTTGATATTCATGAATATTCATCGTTTAAAACTTTTTAATGGTTAGATGTATTATTTTTACCACCCAAAAGTAACATTTTATTTTTTTACTTGAAAGCCGAAAATGATTATTAAAGCTCGAAATATTCGTAAGAGTTACGGTAATGTTCACGTTTTAAAAGGAATAGATTTATCTATAATTCAAGGAGAAATTCTTTCTATTGTAGGAGCTTCGGGAGCCGGAAAAACTACCTTATTGCAAATATTGGGTACATTAGATATGCCTGACGAGGGAGTTTTGGAAATCAATAATCAGCCGGTATTTGAGATGAATGATAAGGAGTTGGCTAAATTCAGAAATGCCCATATCGGATTTGTTTTTCAGTTTCATCAACTTTTGCCCGAGTTTACGGCTTTGGAAAATGTAATGATTCCGGGAATGATTGCTAAAAAAAATAAACGAACGATAGAAAAAAGGGCTAAAGAATTATTTGAAATTTTAGGAATTGCCGAACGGTTAAATCATAAACCTTCTGAGCTTTCCGGAGGCGAACAACAAAGAGTAGCCGTGGCAAGAGCGCTTATTAACAATCCGGCGGTTGTGTTTGCAGACGAACCGAGCGGTAATTTGGATTCAAAAAATGCCGAAAGTTTACATCATCTGTTTTTAGAGCTGAAAAAACAGTTTAATCAAACATTTGTGATTGTTACTCATAACGAAAAACTCGCTGAATTATCAGACAGAATGATAAAACTCAAAGACGGACAAATTGAATTTATTAAAGAAATAACACATTAAAATTATGGAAATGAAATTCGGAACAAAAGCCATTCACGGAGGATTGGAAGAAGACAACAGTTATGGTGCTGTTATGGTGCCTATATATCAAACTTCTACCTATAAGCAACCCGAACCTGCCAAGCATAGCGGTTTTGAATATTCGCGTTCTCAAAACCCCACAAGGTTTGCTTTGGAAAGAAATATTGCAGCCATTGAAAACGGAAAATTTGCATACACTTTCGGAAGCGGATTAGCTGCCATTGATGCGGTTATGAAACTCCTTAATCCCGGCGATGAAGTTATTGCCGCCAATGATTTGTATGGCGGAACTCATCGTTTATATACTAAAATATTTGCCAAATACGGCATTAAATTCCATTTTGTAGATATGCAAGACATATCTGTTGTTGAAAATTTGATTACTCCGAATACCAAACTTATTTGGATTGAAACTCCAACCAATCCTATGCTTAATATTATTGACATTGAGAGCGCAGCCCGAATTGCGAAAAAGCATAATGTTTTGTTAGGAGTGGACAATACATTTGCCTCTCCTTATTTGCAAAATCCTTTGGATTTGGGAGCAGACATTGTAATGCACAGTGCAACCAAGTATTTAGGCGGACACTCCGATGTGGTAATGGGTGCTTTGGTTTGTAATGACGAGCAATTGGCTGAACAACTTTATTTTATTCAATATGCCAGTGGAGCTGTTCCCGGTCCTCAAGATTGTTTTTTAGTAATGCGAGGCATCAAAACATTGCACTTGCGAATGCAACGCCATTGCGAAAATGCCAAACTAATCGTTGACTTTTTAAAAGCTCATCCTAAAATTGACAAACTGTATTATCCCGGGCTTCCTTCCCATCCTAATCATGATATTGCCAAAAAGCAAATGAAAGATTTCGGAGGCATGATTTCTTTTACCTTAAAAGGAGATAAATATGAAGATGCCGTGAAGTTTTTGTCATCTACCAAGGTTTTTACTTTGGCAGAATCGTTGGGTGGTGTGGAGTCCCTTTCCAATCATCCTGCTTCGATGACTCATGCTTCTATTCCGGTGGACATAAGAAAGCAAAACGGTATTTCCGACACTCTTATTCGCCTTTCCGTAGGCGTGGAAGATGCAGAGGATTTAATTGCAGATATTCAACAAGCATTAGATTTTTAGTAACATGAAAAAAGTAATTTTCTCTATTCTCATATTTTGCTATTCCTACTCTAATGCCAATCCCGATTCTTTAATTATCAGGAAAATATATGATGAGGCGCTGGAAAACGGAGAATGTTATCAAAACTTGCGAAGTTTGTGTAAAGATGTGGGGGCTCGCCTTAGCGGCTCGCCCCAAGCCGACCAAGCCGTAGAATGGGCTAAAAAACTAATGGAATCGTATGGTTTTGATAAAGTATGGCTTCAAGAAGTAATGGTTCCGGTTTGGCAAAGAGAAAGTGAAAAATGCGAAGTGGAATTGAAAAACGGAAAATCCGTGTCCCTAAACATTATTACTTTGGGAGGTTCGGTAGCCGGTGAAGGAGAAATTTCAGCACCTGTAATAGAGGTGAAAAATTTTGAAGAACTGGAAAAGTTAGGCGAAAATCATATTAAAGGTAAAATTGTGTTTTTCAATCATCCTTTCGACCCTAAATACATAGAAACTTTTCGTGCCTACAGCAGTTGTGTGGGCTATCGTTTTTCGGGAGCGTCTAATGCTGCTAAATACGGTGCCAAAGCAGTTATTATCCGTTCCATGACGGAAGCTCATGACAATTTTCCGCACACAGGTGTAATGGCTTACAAAGAAGATATTCCTAAAATTCCGGCGGTGGCAATAGCTTCCAACCATGCCGATTCTTTACATCAATGGATAAAAAACAGTCAAGTAGCTCGAATCAATTTAGAAGTAAATTGCCGCACATTGCCCGACAAAAAATCCTATAATGTTATTGGAGAAATAACCGGAGCAACCAAACCGGATGAAATTATATTGGTAGGAGGGCACTTAGATTCCTGGGATGTAGGGGAGGGGGCACATGATGACGGCGCAGGATGTGTTCAGTCCGTTGAGGTCTTAAGAATATTTAAAAAACTGGGAATTAAGCCTAAACATACTATAAGAGCGGTGTTGTTTATGAACGAAGAAAACGGAAACAGAGGCGGAAAAACCTATGCCGAGCAAGCTGCTTTAAAAAATGAAAAACATATTGCTGCCATTGAAAGCGACCGAGGCGGGTTTACACCCAGAGGTTTTTCTTTTGATTCCGACGAGTTGTTTTTTGAGAAAATAAAAAGTTTTCAGTCGCTTTTCAAGCCGTATTTAATTCACTATTTTGAGAAAGGATACGGAGGGGTAGATATTAGTCCGCTTAAAAAACAAGGTGTACCTTTAATTGGTTTTGTACCTGATTCTCAACGGTATTTTGATTTTCATCATACGAAAAACGATGTGTTTGAAAATGTACATGAGAGAGAATTGGAACTCGGTTCGGCAACTATCGCCACATTGGTTTATTTGATAGACAAATATTTTTAACTCCCCCGATTAGCTTCTGCGATTTTTTCCTGTGCCAATCGAAGCACGTATTCCAATTGCTCTTCGGGGGTTAAATCTGTGTTGTCTAATATTATAGCATCTTCTGCTTGTTTCAAAGGTGCTTCTTTCCGGGTAGTGTCTTCTTTGTCTCTTTTCATTAAATTTTCTTTTACTTCCTCTAAAGTAACTTCTTTTCCGTTTATTACCAGTTCTTTAAATCTTCGTTCTGCTCTTACCTCAGGAGAAGCAGTCATAAATATTTTCAATTCCGCATCGGGAATTACTACCGTGCCGATATCTCTTCCGTCCATCACAACACCTTTTCCTTCAGCTATTTTCCTTTGTATATCCGCCATTTTTTCTCTTACTTCTTTTATTTTACTTACCTCGCTCACCACTTCCGATACTTTCATATCTCTAATTTGCTCTTCTATATTTTCTCCGTTTAAATATAATTCTTGTTTTCCCGTATGCTCATTGTATTTAAAACTAATGTGCAATAATGGGAGAGAGGCGATAATAGCTTGCTTATTCACATAGCCGTCGGGACGTATATATTTATTTTTCAACGCATACCATGCCACTGCACGATACATAGCTCCGGTGTCTATGTAGATGTAGTTAAGTTCTTTGGCTAATTGTCGGGCAAGCGTACTTTTTCCGCATGAAGAAAATCCGTCTATTGCTATGTTTATTTTTTTCATGTGTCAAATTGTTTTTAAGGAACAAATTTTTTGTGTAAAAAGGAATAGTTTCTTTTCCTTATAGTTATTTAACCGTTTTTGAAGCCGTAAATTTAGTAATATTCGTGGAAACGGAAATTATATTAGCCGCCCCTGTGGTATTGTACACATTTCGAGCGTAAGAAAGTTTAAATTTAGCAATGCTGATTCCTGCCCCGACAGCTATACCCGCAAAGCCGGTTGAAACAATGGAATATTTCAACTCTTTTCTTTTTCGGTAATTATAGCTAAGTTCTACAAAAAAGTTATCGGAAGGCAAAAAAGCCATAGCTACCGTTAAATGTCTTAAAAATTTTTCAAGGGTAAGAAGTTTTTCCTTGTTTTTGGTTATCTGTTCCGGCGTAAGCGTTCCGTCATCATATATCAGATTCCATTGCTGGAGGTTATCCATGGTAAAGGTAAACCGCAAAGGAGCTTTTCCCAGTTTTTGAGAAAGTCCCAATGAAATATTAAACGGCATTTTCACATATTCGTTCGAATAAAACGCTTTAACCTGATGTCCGATATTGTTTAACGTTATTCCCGCCGATGTTTTTTTGTCTTTTGAAAGATAATATGCTCCCAAATCCAGAAGCAAAGCATAAGAATATATATTGTCGTATGCCGCATAGATGTTTTTTAAACTCCCTCCTATGGAAAACGATGAGTCTATTTGACGGGTATAGGCAATAATTCCCATAAAGTCGGATGCCGTGAAATTTCCGTTTTGTTCGCCCAATACATTGGTTCTTTGAAAATTTCCGTAATTCATATAATACATTCCTGCATATAATTGCCCGATATTTTCAAGATTATGTGCATAAGAAGCCATTCCACCTTTAATATCTCCGATATAATCTACAAAAGCAAAATTTACTTCCTGATGAAATTTTGAATTAAAAATTCCGGGATTGTTTGTCAAGAAAGCAGAAGATTGATTAAGCGAAACGGCATTTCCGCCGGAAGACGCAACCTGTGCCTGAAAAGGAACTGTAACAAAACGGAGAGCCTGCCTTCCTCCTATTTGAGAGAAAAGCAGGCTTTGATAAAACAAAGCAGCTATGAATAAAATTTTAAAACGCAAAACCTATGCTAAATCCGGCTTTAGGGATAATTCCCGAATACTTGGATGAAAAAACAGTATTGGATGGCTCAATATCGTCAAAATAAGATCCACCGTCATATCCTTGAGCTATTTTTATTCCCGATCCAATATAAAAGTCTATTACCAGAGCATCGTAAAAAATTTCCTGCACACCGAACAGCGCCGCTCCTTGAAAATTAATGTATTCGTCTTTCTTTTCAGATATTACGGTAGATGTATTGATGTAATTACCCATATCATCATATATAGGAGTATATTCTTCGACATACGCTGTAGCATAATAATAATTGTAAGCACCGGAAAAAGACATATACAAACCTTTTCGCATTTCGTCTGCTCTACCTTTTAAATTGATATCTGCCAAATATCTTCTAAATTCTAAAACGCCGCCAAATCCCAAAATTTCATTCCTGTATTTATTGGAATTGTCGGAATAAACGTTTGATTGCTTGTTTTTATATTTTAAAACGGGAGATACGGAAATAGACGTTTTTTTAAACTTGTGTTCTATGGTCGGCACAAATTCCGATTGCACTAAATTAAAAAACTGCAAGCGAAAAGTGTTTGGGTCTATGGAAGTTTGTTCTTTCTGAGCTTTTACTCCGGCAGATACTAAGATAAGTATCCATCCGGCTTATTGACGGATGGATACTTATCTTAGTATCTGCCGGAGTAAA
>CAZLMS010000097.1:0-6941 GCA_964560645.1 uncultured Flavobacteriales bacterium
ATGAAATGAACGGACAGGAGTTTTACAGCGATAATATATACGTTCCTTATGGTTCCGAGTATAATGAGATTAACAAAGAAATTATGCTTAACCCTCTTGATTTAACAGGACATGAACTTGTGGCTAAGGCAAATGAACACCCGGAGCCGGTATTTAAAATAAGATATAAAAATAATCCTACAAAACAAGTGACCGAAAATATGGTGGTAAATTATTTAAATGAGGAAGGTGTAATGATATACAGAGAGACTACAGATAAAAACGGATATTTCAAATATCACAGTTTACCTCCGTCTAAAGAGTATATTTTTAACATTGAGTCCGATGATGTGGATCATTGCGATATGTTGGAGATTATTTTGGAAAATGAAGGTGTTATCGATCCGGTTTACACCTTTGAACACATGAAAGAATGTAATTTTTCGAGAAAGAAAAAAAGTTATGCCTATATAGAATTGGATGAAATACCCGAAAATTTGGAAGTACATTATTTAGATGAGAACGGTGTAGTAAGATTTGTGGAGGTGGTGGATGAAAAAGGCAAATTCCGTTATCATGAGTTAGAAGGAACACCCCTTAAAATGAAATTGGTGAATGCCGATAATTGTGAAGACGCTTTTGTGATTATCATTGAAAACGGGCAACAAAAGAAAGTCGTTTCTTCAAGCTCAAATTGCGAATTTAACCCTGCAGAGGGTGTAGCAGAAGAAACCAATAAAGAATTGATGGGGGTTTTTGATTTTCAAAAATTGGGAATAGATATTCCTGAAGGATTAAAAGTTCAATATTTAGACGAAAACGGAAAGGTGCTATATACCGAATCTGTTTCTAAAGACGGAACTTTTAAATACCATAAAATACCCGGAGATAAATTCCGTTTAAAAATTATTGGAGAAGATTTTCCGTGTGACAGAATCACTACCAGAATTGTAGATAAAGAAACAAGGCTTAAAACATACATAGAACTTGTTTCGGATAAAAACTGTTTAATGCTTCCGGAAGGAAAAGCCAAGCCGGCGCTTACACGCTTGATGTTCCAAGAATATTATCCCTATAATGCCAATGTGCCGACTAAAGAAAAAGATTTTGACCGGTTTATAGAGGTGTTGGTAGAGAAAATTAAAAAAGAAGGCACAGCACAAGTATCCATTGAATCCAGTGCATCTCGAGTGCCTACCCGTACATATAAAACCAACGAAAACCTTTCACGATTGCGGGCAGAAAATGCCAAGAAAAAAATCATTGCCGAATTGAAAGAAAGAGGTGTAAATCCCGATAAAGTTCAATTTGTGGATATTACCACTTTGGTTCAAGGACCTAAATATAAAGGTGATTACCTTGAAAATAAATCTACTTACGAAAAATTCCAATACGTAAAGATTTATACCAATTAACAAACCGGGTATTGGCACTAATGTTGTAAATTTACAGGCATGAGATTGTTTCAAGACATCCGTGCCTGTTTCTTTTTATTAGGGTTATTGCTTGTAACTGTTCAAGCCAAGCCGCAAAGTGCCGTTCAGAAAAAAGCGGAGGAATATTTTAAAAATCAAAATTTTAAATCCGCCATAGAACAATATAAAATTCTCATTAAAAACGACCCGCAAAATATTGATTATCATCATAAAATAGCCATCTGCTATTTGAATGCCAACGTAGATAGAACCAAAGCCATCCCTCATTTAGAAAAAATTGTGAATAAGGAAAACATTTCTCCCGAAGTATATCTTGATTTGGGAATAGCTTATCGGTATGCTTTAAAATTTGATAAAGCTGTGGAAATGTTGCAAAAATACCAGCAAACATTGCCGGATTCTAAAAAAGATAAAGTCGAGAAACTGATAAAAGACTGTTTTTCAGCTAAAGAATTGGTAAAGTATCCCTTGAAAGTGAAATTTGAAAATCTCGGAGATAATATCAATACGGAATTTCCTGATTATTATCCTTTTATATCCAAAGACGAAACTATGCTTGTTTATACTTCCCGGCGTAACAGAAACAGAGGTGCAGTATTGGAGTTTGACGGATATTATCCTTCCGATGTGTGGATTGCAGAAGGAGTTAAAGGAATTTTTAATAAAGCCAAAAATGCCGGCGTTATGATAAACAGTGAATATGATGAACAATGTGTGGGACTTTCAAACGATGCCAATACAATGTTTGTGTATGTAGATAAAGTTAAAGAATACGGCGACATTTATATATCTAAAAAAGGAAGCCGGTCTTTTATGAAGATTCAAAAAATGGGTGATATAGTCAATTCTCCCTACATCGAAACGGCGGCATCTATTTCGGCAGACGGCAATACATTGTTTTTTGCCAGTGACCGTCCCGACGGCCAAGGCGGATTAGATTTATGGATGACTCGAAAATTACCTACCGGCGATTGGGCAAGACCGCAAAATTTAGGACCGGCAGTAAATACGCCATACAATGAAGATTTTCCAACCTTGTCGGAAGATGGCAAGACTTTATATTTTTGCTCCGAAGGACATTCAGGAATGGGAGGATATGATATTTTTAAAACAGAATGGGAGCCTGAAACCAACACATGGGGCGTACCCAAAAATATCGGATATCCCATTAACACGCCTTATGACGAAAGAGTAATTTCTTTTAATGCTGACGGCACGGTTGCCTATATTTCTGCTATCCGCAAAGAAGGAAAAGGCGATTTGGATATTTACAAGGTAATTTTTGAGGATAACGTTCCCGCACAGGCTATTTTGAAAATAAAACTTACCTCTTCTCAAAACGATACTTTGGTGATTAAAGATGCTATGGTTTCCATATATGACTCCATGAATGAACTAAAAGGCTCTTATATGCCAAATCCCAATACAGGCGAGTTCCTTATTATTTTGGAAAAAGGAGAATATTCTATGGAAATAGAAGCTCCCGGCTTTGAATTTCATGTAGAAGACCTTAAAATAACGAATGTTGAGATAAAAAATTCTGTGGTTCACAGAAATTTAGCATTAAAACCAGAGTGATAATCACGGTTCATTTATCCATTGCAGTTCTCCCGACAACCATTTTTGAATATTTCCGTTTTGGTCTTGCGTAATTAAATGTCCAAGCTCATCCACTCCTTTTATTAAAAGAGAAGCAGTTAAGTTTTTTACCCGGAATTGCTGCCATTTATTCACGCCTTTTAGTTTTTGTAAATACACGTTGTCAAAGTGTTTAATGTCTTGTTTGAGTTTGAGATAATTTTTTTCAAATTTAGAGCAAAACACCTGTAAAACAGAGTCTTTTGGAATGTTTTTTCCGGTCTCTATTTTTAAAGAAGTAGCAGTGATATCCTCAGGAAAAACGGTTTGATTTACATTAATTCCAATGCCGGCTACACAAAACTCAATTTGTTGATTCTTGATTTTATTTTCAATGAGAATCCCACAAATTTTCTTGTCCGAAACATAAATGTCATTAGGCCATTTTATGCAAGAATTCATCGCAAAAGCGTTAATAGTTTCGGTAATACTCACACATATACATTTATTAAGATAAAACAATTTTTCAGGACGTAAAAAAGAAGGTTTTAAAATCAATGAAAATGTAAGGTTTTCTCCCGGATTACTTATCCATTTGCGGTTAAATTGTCCCTTTCCTGCAGTTTGCTGCTCAGCCGAAATAATCATTCCGTCCATAACCTTTTCCGAGTTATTTTCAATCAATTGAATAGCAAAACTGTTGGTTGATTCTGTTTTTTTAAGATAAATTAACTTTTGACCGATGAACAGCGTAGGCATTTCCATTAGACATATACATAAAAGTCGTAAATTTGTGCAATTTATTAAAAAAATGTGATACAATTATATGTCTGAAATCATCAGCCGGGAAAAAGTAACGAATCTGTCGGAAGCAATAATCTTTGGAATTCAAGAAAAAAAAGGAAAAGACATTTGTGTTTTAGACTTGCGTCATTTGGAAAATCCCTCGTGCGATTATTTTATTATATGCTCGGGCGATTCTTCCACTCATGTAAAAGCTATTGCGGAGTCTGTATCCGAGGAAACAAGAAAATTGTTAAACGACAAACCTTGGCATATCGAAGGCTTGGAAAACAGCGAATGGATACTGTTGGATTACGTGAATATTGTTGTACATGTTTTTTTACCGCATGTGCGTGATTTTTACAATATAGAAGAACTCTGGGCAGATGCTAAAATAAAAGTATATCAAAATATAGAATGAAAAATATGAAGCCAAAAGGAAAACCGAATAAAAAACCCTCCAACCCCAGAAATTTTAATTTTTACTGGATTTATGCCGTAATAGGCGTTCTTCTTATCGGAATACAACTTTTTAATTTTAATACGACCACCAAACCCGTAGATTGGAAAACTTTTTCGGTAGAAATGCTTGAAGACGGGGATGTAGCCAAATTGGTAGTTATTACCAACGAAAATTTGGTGGAAATTTTTATCAAACCCGATAGTTTAATGAAAGAGGAGAAATATGCAGATGTTAGGAAAGCTCCTTTCGGTCAAGGAATAAATCCCGGTCCGCATTACAAAATGACCATAGGCTCGGTAGAAGATTTTAAGAACGACCTGCGTGAAATCCAAAAAGACCTTCCCGTAGAAGACCGGGTAACAATTTTATATGACACACGTCGAGATTGGATGGAAATATTTATCGGGTGGATATTGCCCATTTTAATTTTTGTGGGAATTTGGATGTTTATTATGAGAAGAATGGGTGGAGGAGGAGCCGGTCCCGGGTCTCAAATATTTAATATCGGCAAATCCAAAGCTCAGTTGGTAGACCCTAATACCAGCAAGGTAACTTTTAAAGATGTAGCAGGATTGGAAGGAGCCAAAGAAGAAGTGCAAGAGATAGTGGATTTTCTTAAAAACCCTCAAAAATACACGGCTTTGGGGGCAAAAATACCCAAAGGGGCATTGTTGGTAGGTCCTCCCGGAACAGGAAAAACACTTTTGGCAAAAGCTGTAGCCGGCGAAGCCAAAGTGCCTTTCTTCTCTCTTTCCGGTTCCGATTTTGTGGAAATGTTTGTAGGAGTTGGAGCATCAAGAGTGCGGGATTTATTCCGTCAAGCTAAAGAAAAAGCCCCGTGTATTATATTTATTGATGAAATAGATGCCATAGGAAGAGCCAGAGGTAAAGGTCCCAGTTTTAGTGCCAACGATGAGCGTGAAAATACCCTTAATCAGCTGCTTACCGAAATGGACGGTTTTGGAACCAACAGCGGAGTGATTATATTGGGAGCCACCAACAGGGCGGATATTCTGGATAGAGCTTTGCTTCGTCCCGGGCGTTTTGACCGTTTAATATATGTGGATTTGCCTGAATATCACGAAAGAAAAGAAATTTTTGAGGTGCATTTAAGAAATATCAAATATGATAAAAAATCAGTAGATATAGACTTGTTGGCGCGGCAAACTCCGGGATTTTCCGGAGCGGATATTGCCAATATTTGTAATGAAGCAGCGTTGATTGCCGCAAGAAAAAAGAAAAAAATTGTAGAAAAACAAGATTTTCTGGATGCCATTGATAGAATTGTAGCGGGATTAGAGAAGAAAAACAAATTGATTTCCCCGAAAGAGAAAAAAGTAATTGCCTTCCATGAGTCGGGACACGCGACTGTTAGCTGGCTGCTTGAACATGCCTCACCATTGGTAAAAGTAACCATTGTTCCGCGAGGAAAATCTTTAGGTGCGGCATGGTATATGCCCGAGGAGCGTCAGATAACCACCCGCGCCCAGATGCTTGACGAAATGTGTGCTGCTTTGGGAGGAAGGGCTGCTGAAGAAGTGATTTTCGGAGAAATATCCACCGGGGCTTTAAGTGATTTGGAAAAGGTAACCAAGCAAGCTTATGCAATGGTTTCCATTTACGGTTTAGATGAAGAACTTGGTCATATAAGTTATTATGATTCAACAGGACAAAGTGAATATAATTTCCAAAAACCTTATTCTGAAAAAACCGCGGAACTTATTGACAAGGAAGTTAAAAAAATTATAGATGAAGCCTATTTCAGGGCTAAAGAAATTCTTTCTAACAATAAAGATAAGCTGGTGAAGTTGGCGGAAAAATTACTGGAAAAAGAAGTCATTTTTAAAGAAGATTTGGAAGAAATATTTGGTAAACGTCCGTGGGATAAGGAGCACGTAATAGATATGGAAACCCGAGAAAATGATAATAAAAAAGCGGTAGAAAATCCCAAACAAGCCGAACGAACTTCTTCTCATACAACTTCCGATTTGCCGGAAAATTCTTCCGAAAACACTAATCCAACGAGTAATTCAGAAAAAACTCCCGCTCAAGAAACAACCGGAAACCAAGCACCTGAACCTACAGACTCTGATAAGACAAAAAATCATACTTAATGCCTGTCAATTGGGTGAAAGTGTATGAAACTCATGATTGGCTTGATGCTCAAATAAAAGCTGCTTTGTTAAAAGATAACGGCATAAAGGTAAACGTGCTTAACAAAACCGATTCTACTTATCATTTTATGAGCATACAGTCTCTGGTGGAGTTGTATGTGCCGGACAATCAAGTAATAAAAGCCAAACATGTTATCCAACATAATTGATGACAAGAGGGATAGTAAATAAAAATCTTATTCAGCGTTCCGTAACGGGTTTGTTATTTGTTGCTATAATCGTAGGAGCTTTACTATGGAATGCGTATGTTTTTGCAGTGTTGTTTTTCTTAGTTACGATTTTGGCGCTTTATGAGTTTTACGCGGCAATAGACCGGTATACCAACGTTTCTCCACAAAAATATTACGGAACTTTTGTTGCTGCTGTTTGGTTTGTTCTTACTTTTTTTGTTGCCTTGGGACTCTTCGATTTTAAATATTTATTAGCCGTTATTCCGTTACTTATTTTAATTCCCGTTAGCCAACTTTTTGTAATTAGTAAAAGACCTGTGCATGACGTTACTTATACTATTTTCGGAATTTTTTATAC
>CAZLMS010000098.1:0-6887 GCA_964560645.1 uncultured Flavobacteriales bacterium
TTTTATATTTTCGTAAAATATTGTTCTGTAATTTATGAAGTTATACTTTTATGTCTTTTGTATTTTTATTGTGTCGTTCTTATTTGGCGGCTGTGGAAAATTAAATCTAAACTCTTCCGGCCCGAATTGGGAACAAATAAAAAATGAAGTAAAGCCCTTGGTGAAAGATACTGGGTACGGAGAACCATATCGTTTATCCATTAACACTTTAGGCTGGGAAGACGGGCAGTTTATTTCTGAAGATGGTTTAACATTATATTGCTTCTATACTCCTTTGGATTTGTTTTCCTTTGCTTTTAACGGAAAGGCTGATCCTTTCTCATTAGGACCTTACATGAGAGGACCTTTTCCGGAAATTGTAAATCAAGTGCCGGACGATTTTGAAAAAATTGCTAATCAGTTTTTAAGCTCCGATATTTTAATCAGTCATAGGAATTCCGTTAATGAACCGTTTCCTGAATGGCAAATTGCTAATTTCAGTATGCCTGCTACCTTTGACGGTGCTCCACAGATTGTTTTAAACGACACCAATCCTAATCAAGTGGAATTTTTGATTTTTACCTATTTAAATCCTGACCCTGACTATGGAAATGAAAAAAATGATATTGCCTATTATAGAAGTACAAACAGAAATCCTTCCGGTGAATTTCAATTGTTTCCTCCGCCACTCAATGAAGTGGAATATAATGAAGACAATCCTCACTTGGAAATTATCGGAAAAGATTCTTTAATCATGTTTTTTACCTCTGAAGACCGCCCGGGTATGGGAGCTGCGGATATATTTTTCAGTATGAGTTTTGATAACGGACAGAGTTGGACAATTCCTGAAGGTGTTAATTTCAACAATGAAGAGTTTCATGACATGCCATTTATTTGGAAAGACGAAAACGGTGTTTATTGGATGTATTACATGAACAATAATAACAACATTGCTAAAAGAAAACAAATAACGCCCGGAGATTGGAAGAACTGGGGGGAAGAAATTTTAGTAATTGACAAAGGAAATGCTTTAGCCGTTGGAGAACCTACGCTTACTCAATGGGGAGACATAGCATTTGGGTTAATTTACGATGCCGGCACAAATTGGGGAACAACCAAAACTAACCGCTTTGATGACGATATGTGGATTTTGCCAAAAAAAGGAAGCCCGTTTGACAAATAGAATTTTATACATATCATTTATTTTAAGCATTCTTTTACCATTTGTGGTAAAAAGCCAAGACTCATTGATATATAACGGTATTACCCGTGATATATTCATACATCCCGCTGACGGTTACACAGCTTATACTCTTCCGAAAGGTCAATGGATTTATACCCAGCCTATTGACCTGAAACCGGGAGTTATTCAAGTAGGACTAAATGATAAAAATACTTTAATATTGCCTGCCAACCATTGGTTTGAAAAGACTGTGAGTATAGGATATCGAAGAAAACTTTTCTCTCAACAAACATGGATGCCGAGTGCGGCAATAGAAACGCATTATCAATATTTATTTGCTCCGGTAAATCAGGTGGATTTTAATCAAAATATTGAGGTTTGGCGTTTGGGTCATAATTATAACTTACGGTCAAATTTTTCTTGGAAACTGAGAAAAAACATTTCCGTACATTTTTCGACGGGCTTTACTTATACCGAAATTTTTAATGTAAACCTTCCGGACTCTTCTTATACCAACGACATTTTAACAGGTAACAGTTTAACCCCCGATTTTCTGCTAAATATTGAATGGCGAGCTAAAGATTGGGTGGCTTTTTTCGTACAACCGTCTTATGGCTCTACTTTCTTTTACGCCGAAAACACTCCGCGAAAAAAACAAATTTTAATAGCGTCAAGATTTGCTCCGTTTTTCAAATCCGAGAAAAGTTTTTTTAATCATTTTAGGATGGAAATAGTTTACCAAGGTGCTGTGTTTGATAAAAATAATTATTTTTACAATACCGTAAGCGGTAACTTATATTGGAATTTTAGAACAAACAATAATAACCCTTAAAAACAAAACCACTATGAAAACAACTGCTACTACTTTTGCATTAGCGTTAATGGTAAGCATCCTTTCGTATGCTCAACCGAATTGGACGCAAATTAAAGCCAATTTTACTCCCGGCTACGACACTTCGGAATTTGACCAGCCCTATATTCAACCTCATGCCGTAGGTGGTTGGGAAGATGGTGTTTATATAACTAGAAACGGTCTCTATATGTATGCTTTTTATTCTCCCGTGGATATGATTAGTTATGGAGGTGATATTGACCCTACTAACCCTCTTTGTGAATTTCCTTATATAAAACCATATTGGCGAGGTCCGATGTTTGGAGTTGATACGGCTACAACCGTTGGAACTTGTGATCATTGGCTACATAGTGATGTAGTATATTCTTCGAGAAACGGTACGAATTCATCTTTTACAACCTGGATGCCTACTGACATTGATGAAATTCTGTATTACGAAGGCGCACCACAAATTGTTGATGGACAAAACGGAAATGTAGATGCGTTTTTATATACCAGAACTACATCAAATTATGTAGATATTTATATTATGCGAAATGTTTCCTATAATCCTACGGATGTGGGTCAAAGGATTGATACCGTAAATATTAAATCTCCGTCGGGCGCGGAAGATAATCCTCACATGGAACATATAAGCGGCTCAACTTATGTGTTGTTTTTTGACGATACATATAATGAAAATCCGAATGTAGAGATTTACTATGCTGTTTCTAATGATTCCGGATATACATGGACTCCTGCACAACCTGTTACATCGGTGAACAGCTCGGCGGAAGAAACAATGCCACATCTATGGTTTGACGGAACAGACTGGTGGTTGTATTATGCCACATCTGACCCTGCAATTGTTGGGAACGATTGGAGATTACATATTGTAAGAAGAAAACAAACCATTGCTAACGATTGGAACAGTTGGGGACCTGCCGAAATTGTCATTTCTCCCGGCTCCATTGCAGGCGGATACGGGCAGGTTTTCGGTGTGGGAGAACCAACCTTAACACAATGGGGAGACATATCGTTTAGTGTGGTGTACGGAGATACGACATCAACAGATACTACGGATGTGTTTGACTCAGACCCTTGGTTTTTACCTAAAAAAGGTTCTCCGGCAGCTCTTCGTCAGCATGGTTTAGTCAATCATTTAAAAATATATCCCAATCCGGCGAAAGACAAAATAACGATTGAAAAACAAAACGGAAACTTCAAGAAAGCAAGTTTGGAGTTATACAATTCATTGGGACAGTCTGTTAGATATATAGAAAACATATCTTCCGGTAATATTATCATTGAACGCGATGACCTTAAAAAAGGCGTTTATTTTTACACTATAAAAGAAGGTTCAAGATTGGTGGCAAGTGGAAAGTTGTTGTTTGAGTAAAGGATTAGGTTGCTAAACATCACTGCTTTGAAGTAAACATGCGGCGATTTTTAAATCTTCGGGAGTAGTAATTTTGATGTTTTCACGATTACCTTCCGTTAGATGAATTTTTTCGCCTAAGTTTTCCAATACGGAAGCATCGTCTGTGAAGAAATCTTGATAATCTTGTTGATACATTTTGTGTATAAGGTCTATACGGAAACATTGCGGCGTTTGGACAATTTGATAAAGGTTGCGATTTACCGCTTTGCTATAGCCGTTTTCTGTTTTTCTTAGAGAATCAACTACGGGAATTACCGGAACGGAATTTCCTTTTTCTAAAGCTGTTTGATAACATTTTTGAATGGTTTTTACGGATACCAAAGGGCGAACGGCATCATGGATGCCAACCACTTGGATATTTTCCGAAAGACAATTTATTCCGTTTTTCACGGAGTCAAATCGTTCTTTGCCGCCTTTTTGGAGCGTTACGGGAATTGTAAATTGGTATTTGTTTACCAATTCTTCCCAATATTCAAAATAATTTCCGGGGAGAACCACAATAATTTGCAGTTCGTCAAGTGCTTTATTAAATTTTTCTATAGTGTGAAATAGAAGCGGTTTACCGTTGAGCAAAATAAATTGCTTGGGCAAAACCGATTGCATACGCTTTCCGCTGCCTCCCGCAACTATAATTACGGCTTTTTTGAAAGTGTTCAATTTTAAAGAATTAACATGGCGTCACCGTACACAAGGAAACGATAATCGTTTTTAGCAGCTTCTTTGTAAGCCTTTTGCATCAATTCCAAACTTGAAAAAGCACTTGCCATCATTAGTGAGGTAGAGCGAGGCGGGTGAAAATTGGTAATAAGCGCATCTACAACTTTAAATTCATAAGGCGGATAAATAAATTTATTCGTCCATCCGTCAAAGGGTTTTAATTGATTGGTAGTGGATAGAGGGGTTTCCAACCCGCGAGCTACCGATGCTCCCACGGCAAATACTTTATTACCTGACTTTTTAGCATTATTTACCAATTCTGCTACTTCTTCGGAGATAACCAGTCTTTCCGAATCCATTTTGTGTTTTGACAAGTCTTCTACTTCTACGGGATTAAAAGTACCAACACCAATGGGAATGGTAATATAAGCCAAATGCACGCCCTTAATTTCCAATCTTTTCAAAAGGTGCTTACTGAAATGCATTCCGGCAGTTGGGGCAGCTACCGACCCTTCTACTTTGGCATAAATAGTTTGAAAGCGCTCTTCGTCTATAGGCTCTACGGGACGTTCCAAATATTTGGGAATAGGGGTTTCCCCTAAACTATACAGAGTTTTTTTAAACTCTTCATACGGACCGTCAAATAAAAATCGTAAAGTTCTTCCTCGAGAAGTGGTATTGTCAATTACTTCGGCAACCAACTCGTCGTTTTCACCGAAATATAATTTATTTCCGATTCTTATTTTTCTTGCCGGGTCAACCAAAGCGTCCCACAAACGGCTTTTTTTATCTAACTCCCGTAATAAGAACACTTCTATTTTAGCCCCCGTTTTTTCTTTATTTCCGTACATTCTGGCGGGAAAAACTTTGGCATCGTTCAAAACCAATACATCTCCTTCATTAAAATAATCCAATATTTCATGAAAAATCCTATGCTCAAAAGTACCCTTGTCTCTATGTACTACCATCAACTTGGATTCATCGCGGTCTTCAGTCGGATATTTGGCAATTTTTTCTTTGGGGATTGTTACTTCAAAATCAGAAAGTTTCATTTTTACGAAAATTTTTGGAACGGCTGCGAATTTAAAGAAAAAAACAACCTGTTATAGAGTTTTTGCAGTTAATAAGTACCAAAACGGGCGGATAATAGGGATTTTTCCTAACTTTCTAAATATCATGCTAAAAGTATGATAAAAATCATTTGTTTTTTCACAAGGGTTATTTATTTTTGCTTAAAATTAAAAATATGAAAAAGTTATTTTACATTTTAATTGTTTTAGCGGCAAGTCTAAACGTACAGGCTCAAAACAGTTTTTTAAAAGCATTTACGGTATATGGCGATACCGCCTACAAATTGTATCCCGGTTATCATTACTTTGAAGGAGTGGCATACAGTTCATTCTATCCCGAGCATATTTTTTTGATTAAAACACACAGGGTAACAATGTCAAACGGAACAGTGCCGTATCAGGATTATCTGGCATTTATGAAAATAGATACCTCAGGAAATGTAATAACAGAAGTAAATTATTACTTAGGGTCGGAAGTAAATCACGAAATAACAGCGGGAAAATACAACATAGATATTGACAGCAACGGAGATATTCTTATTGCTTCATCATGGGAGAGTTCTGTAAGCGGAAACGACGGATTATATCTGTGGGTAGATTCGGATGGAAATATTCAAAAATCCATGATTTACGGTTCGTGGGATAGTGGTCAAACAGGAGATGATGCCGGAATTACTGCCATAAAAAGTTTGCCAACAGGACAAAATGGTGAAGAAGTATATATAGCCGGCGGAATGAGTGTTTCAGCTAACTCTTCCGGTTGCAACTCGCCCTTTGTAGCCAAAATAGATAAACAAAGCGGCTTGGTGAAATGGTGGTATGAGTTGAATCAAATTACTTGTGGAACATTTCGGGGGATTCATTTATATCCTACACAAGAATTAGGATTATGGACAAGCGATGCCTATCCTTATTTTACCGCTTTGGCAAGATTGGATACCGCGGGAAATTTGTTATATATGCCTAAAGGATATGCTTTTAGCGGAACAGAGTATTTGTATAATGTAAATGTGTTGTTTGCATCTAATAACTATCACATTTTTGCGGGAACTTATTACAACTCCAATTATCCTGCAATAGATTCTTCTTTGGTGTTATTTGCATCAGATATGAATCATAATATTGTTTGGAGCAAAAAAATACGCTTTCAAAATAAAGTGGATTTTGACCAAGGCGGACATCCGCTTACTTTAATGGAAGCATCAGACGGAATGATGTATCTGGCTGCAGGGCATGGAACTCACCAGCAATCCAGAAACGGAATAATACTCATTAAGTTTAATCCCAACGACGGAACTATTCTTTTTGTAAGAGATATGGGAGCCAATCTTCCGGATAAAGACTTTGTGCTAAACGGAGTGGAGCGAATGCTGGAAATTAACAACAGTCTATATTTCTTTGGAGATGAGTTTATTTTAAAAACCGATATGAACGGAAATTGGGGAGATGATTGTAATGACAATCGCAGTGTGAGCTACACCGAAGAACCTGCCCCGGCCATTACAACTGCCAATTTAGCATCATCTTCAGATATTACGTACGGGATAGGAACAGTATCTTTAAATACAGACTCTGTTCTTCTTTTTGAAGAATCTGTATATAATGGTATTCCGGTGGCAAACATTACGGTAACCCCTAACCCCGCATGCGAATATTCATCAGTTACAATTACAGATAATTCCCAGAATGCAAATTCCTATAAATTGAGAATATTTGATTGGAGTT
>CAZLMS010000099.1:0-6886 GCA_964560645.1 uncultured Flavobacteriales bacterium
TAATTGAGCTACGGTAAGTGTATCTTTTTCACAGTATTCTACAATTCGTTGAATATCTCCGTCTTCATAATAAACGCTGTATATTTGACTTCCGTCAATGTCGTCTTTGGGAGACGGAATCCCGAAAATGTAAGCCAAAAGGTTGAGTCCGGTATAATTTTTATAGTCGCCGAATTTCCACATTTCCATAGTGTCGAGGAGCTTTACTTCCCACGGTTTTTTGCCGGCATTATCAAGCAATGAAGGAAGAGGTATTTGATGAATAAGCATTCGCCGGCTGAGATAAGGAAAATCAAATTCTTTTCCGTTGTGCGCACATAAGTAGTGATTTTCCGAAAAAAAATGATTGTTGAGAAGTTGGGCAAATTCTTCTAAAACAAGTTTTTCGTCATCGCCGTAGTACGATTTTATGCGGAAAAAATATTCGCCGTTTTTTTCAGTAATGAAACCTGCGGAAATGCAGATTATTTTTCCAAATTCGGCATAAATTCCCGCACGGGAATACAGTTCTTCGGGAGTTTTTTGAAATTGTTCGGCTTCGCGTTGTATTTTTTTATCCCAAAATGTTTTCATTTCTTCACTTAATTCGGCATACCGGCTTTTTTGAGGAACAGTTTCTATATCAATAAACAATATTTTGGAAATATCCATATTTTGTGGAAGGTTTTTAGTTTGCTTTGGTAAATTTATGGCTTTATTTATTAAAATTGTAGTTATTAAAACGATTTTATGAAATATTTAACCATAGAAGATGCCGTTTTGCTTACCGGAAAAAGCGTGAGAACTATTCAAAGACATTGTGACAGAGATTATAAGAAAGGTAAAAAGTCGGAATTGAAATTGGAATATCCTATTTTTACTTACGAAAAGTCGGAAAAAGGCGGGCGGCGTAAATTGTTTTCGGAAGAGTGGTTGATTAAACGTTTTATGAACTTGGACAAGCCGTTGAAAAATTCAGTAAAAGAAAAGAAAAAGAACAAGAGAAAGGACAAAAAAAGTAAAAAAGACAAGGAGCAAAAAGCAAAAGACGGTAATGTTTTTAAGGAAAAGGCATCGGATAGTTATGCAAATACTTCTGATGACCGGCGAGATTGGAAAGACCAAATGATTGAAATGCTCATGAGAGACAAAGAGGCTTTAATGGAAGATAAAAAGGCTTTGCAGGGAATTATTGAAAGATTGACAGACAATTTGTTGTTGGAACAAAAGAAAGTAGCTCAATTGGAAGCGGAAAGGATGCAGCTGTTGGCTGAAAAAAACGAAAAGGATAAGGCGTCAAAACTGTCTAATATGAGTATGAGCGAATGGTGGGCAAAAAAACAAGCTGAAACCGTGGAAGAAGACAATAGCAGTGAGGATAAAACGAACGATATAAAATCCGACTTGTCGCATAAAGAGGAACAGATACGAGAAGACAATGGTCCGAAATCTTTTACCGATTGGTTGAAGCGGGGCGGCAGCAGATAAAAAAACAAAGGCTGCTTGAAAAGCAGCCTTTGTTATGCACAAATTTTTATTTTTAGGGTTAGAATTTTACTATTTTCTTAGTAGAAACAGCATTTGTACCGTTGATTTTTACAAAGTAATTCCCGGCAGGTAAATCGGAAACATCTATTTTATTGATGTTGGTGGCAAGATTTGAAACAGATTTTACTTGCTGTCCGATATTGTTAAGCAACATTAAGGATGTGTTGTTGGTTTGTTTAACATCCCGAACTTCTACTACTAACATTTGATTTTGATTATCCATATAAATTCTGTAGTTGCTTTCGGCAACGGTTTTAATGTTTGTCAGATTTGTATCTACAATATTTACGGTATAATCTTCTGTTTCTCCGTATGTTTCATCCGAACATGCATCTGTGGCGGCTTGTTGGTATATGCTTCTGGCACGAAGCACATGAGTTCCCATATTGGCGGTAGATGGAATAGTAAGTGTGGTATTGATAAACATATTACTTCCCGAAGCAACTCCGTCAATCAATTTTTCTGTGGCATCATCAAAAGCACCGTCGTCATTAAAATCAATCCAAACAGTTAAAAATTGTGTGTCATAATTAGATTCTACAAAAAGAGGGTAGCTTCCGCCTATTTGTAAATCTGTGGAAAGATTAGTATAATCTTCGTATCCGTTATTTCCGCAACCGGAGGTGTTTTGAATAGTATTTAATTCAAAATTGATAAACCCGTCTCCCCAAGAGCAATCGGCAGTTGGTATGCAACTGGTGTGAATGATAGTAGCATAAGCCGTATCGTTTGAATTATCAGGGTCTGAGGGGTAACCGGTATATGCTATTAAACTGTAAGTGCCGGTAGCGGAAAAGTCTGCTTGAGTGGAAAATGTATAGTTTACGCTACTTCCGGAAGAAATACTGCCGGTATAAGTCTCCGTAACAGGAGTGCCGTTGTTAATTACATAAGAAACCGGAATATTGGAAATAGTATTTCCGCCGTAATTTTTAATCACAACCTGAACATTTTCAGCAGAAGACAACCCTGCACTTGAAACGGGGGCTATAATAGATGAAACTCCTGCATCATCGGAATATAAATGAATTACAGTTTTAGAAAGTGTGTCGTTAGTAGTAAATTGATCTCCTGTTAAAGCAGTGAAGACTTTAAAATTATATACTCCCGGAGAAGACAAATTAGCAGTAGTGGAAAAGGTATAATTGGCAGCGGCTCCGGGGGCAAGAGTAGAGCCGTAGGTCTCTATTACGGGAGTTCCGCCGTTAATTTGATATCCCACTGCAAAGTTAGACTGCATTTGTGTTCCGAAGTTTCGAATGGTGATTTGCACTTGTTCAGAAGAACTCAATACTCCGGAAACAGGTGTAATCAAATCGGTAACACCCAAGTCGTTTTGAAAATCCGATGCAATTTTAAATGATGCAATTCGTGTTCTTTGATTACCGGAATGATATTCTCCCGTGTACCAAAAGGTTAAATCATCTGTGGGATCTACGGTCATTTGAGCGTAATCGCCCCATCGGTTTGCTTGGGTTTGAGATGAAGTTCCGTTTACAATGGTTTCTTCTGCCAAAGTCATTTGTCCTAAAGGGTCGTTTGCATACCTTCCGGTATATCGAATAGAAGGATATGTAGAGGCTCCACTTACGGAGTATGCCAATCCGATATTTCCTTGACCGTCCATAGAAATACTTCCCAACCATCTGTTGTCAGCGTCAGGTGCATAGGTGCCTTCTTGATACACGGAGAAATTACCGTCATTGGCATCGCGAAGCTCATACCATCGAATTCCTGCATGATCTGTCCCGTCCACATCTACCGTGTGATTTAATACAACAGTGTTGTATGTTCCCCAACTTCTGTATTGAGCCCTATACATAATGGCTCCCGGAACACCATCTAATCTTTGACTGGTGCCCGGTTGTTCTATATCATCCCAAGTAGAAGTAAATTCACTATCGAATGGAGAAACAGGAATGGTTTGAGATAATACTATGGTAGAATTATTCGGATTATTCCAATCTACTGTCATTTGATAAACTCGCAATGCGTCTTGAGGATACTGTCCCCAACCATCGTCATTGAAATAGAAGAAATACTCGGGAGTTCCTGCAGGAGGGAGAGTGTTCCCATCCACATCGCAAGGAAGAGCACTAAAAAATCCGTTTGTGTATAAATTGGGGAATGTCAATGCTATCATTCCGGCGGAAGGGTCGCCTACTAACATTTTGTCTCGCTCAAAAGCTACGGCGTTTTGTTGCCCCATGTTGGCGGTCATATAATAACCGTCTGTCCATATAGCATATTTAGGGTAATCCGGAAAACTGTTAAACTGAAAAGTGTACACATGATATTGCCCTAAAGGGTCGTTTGTTTGTGAAATTCCAATTACAATTTCATTATTTCCTGTTTGAAATTGGCTTAGAAACCATCGGTCGGCAAATTTATCGTACAAGACAATAGGGTCTCCGTCGTTGGAAGTTCCTAACAACTGATTGAGATTGTAAGGACCTCCCAATAAATTTCCGGATTTGTCATAAATGGCATATTTTGTATTGACCATTTGTACATAATGATTGGGTCCGGCAGCTCCCGAAGGGTCGGGCGGAAAAGCCCAGGTTTGTATCCCTTCCCAGTTTTGAATGGGAGGAGCGGCGGCTTTTGTGCCATTTGTGTTTTGCCATACGGGGTCAGGTCCCACAGGCAATGCGTTAGGGTTTATATGTTCATTTCTTCGAAGATTGTTTTTAATTTCCCTTTCTTCATCTTCTTTTTTGTTGTCTGCCACAGGTAAATCTCTCAGAGGCTTAGATAGAAAATATGATTTTGCTTTTGCGTAATAGACTTTTTGAGGAGTGTTGTAATTTTTTTGAGCAATAGCTCCGAGACTTAAAAACCCGATAATTGAAAAGATTACAATTTTTTTCATAACCATAAAATATTTGGCATAAAGATAAGCGTTTTAGAATAGAATTGGATGAAAAAATGATGAATAAAACTTGCGTATTATTAAAATCCTAAACAAAACTGCAAGAGGAAGAAATCTAAAAAACAGAGGAACAGTTTAAAACGCCCCCTTTCAAGGTTTTTACATTTTCATATCCGAACTCGTCGGTTAGTATTTCAACGGCTTTTCTACTTCTTACTCCCGTTTGACAATATACAACAAGGGTTTTGTTTCTTGGTATTTTTTTTATGTTTTCTCGAAAAGTGTCTAACGGAATGTTAATGTTTTGAGCAACTTTTAGTTGAGGTTGTTCTCCGGGATTTCTCACATCAATGAATAAAACGTGTTGAGATTTTACTAATTCTTGAAACTCTATCTCGGTTATTTCTTCTATAGAATTAGAGAAGCAAAGATTTTCCTCGGGAAAGGGTTTAATGGTTTTTATTTGGCTAATCATTTCCGGATTTCTTTTTACTTCAATTATTTGGAAGGAATTATGGAGCGTGTTTATCATTAGCAGTTTGCCGGAAAGAACTTGCCCTGTGCCGGTGATAATTTTAATAGCTTCAAGTGCTTGATAAGAGCCTATAATTCCGGGAAGGGCACCTAAAACACCTGCTTCGGAGCAAGATGGTGTTTCGCCGGGGTTTGGCGGTTCGGGAAACAAGCAACGATAGGTAGGCCCGTTTTTATAATTAAAAACCGATACTTGTCCTTCAAAACGAAAAATGGAACCGTAAACAAAGGGTTTTTTTAGAATTACGGCGGCATCGTTAATCAAATAGCGAGTAGAAAAATTATCTGTTCCGTCTATAATTAAATCATACGGCTTAAAAACAGAAAGCACATTGGCAGCAGTAAGTTTTTCTTTATAAATATTGAATTTTACGAAAGGATTGAGTTTTTCGAGGTGTTTGGTTGCGATTTCCGCTTTATTTTTACCGGTGTCATTTGTGGAAAATAATATTTGTCTTTGCAGATTTGACGCCTCTACCTTGTCAAAATCTATAATTCCGATATTTCCCACACCGGCAGCAGTAAGATATTGCAAAACAGGACATCCCAAACCTCCGGCACCTACTACCAATACTTTTGCTTTTTTAAGTTTTAGCTGTCCTTCGGTGCCAATTTCTTCCAAAGACAGATGTCGTTGATAGCGAACAAGTTCTTCGGAAGATAAAGAGCGGTTCATAATATGTTGAGCAGTGAACTATTGATTTTCTTCTACGTTTGCCGAGATTTTCAACAGAGTTGTTTGAGGGTCGGTATTGGCAAAAATAGTAACGGTTTTGTTTTGTAATCCTTTTTGTTTTCCGGGTGAATAAACCACTTCGATTTCTCCTGTTCCGCCGGGAGGAATAGGCTCTTTGGGATAGGTGGGAACAGTACACCCGCAACTTCCTCTCGCATTGGAGATAATCAACGGGTTGTCTCCGGTGTTTTTAAATTTAAAAATATGCGTGTTTTTAGAGTCTTGTTTTACGGTTCCGAAATCATACTCATATTCTTCAAATTCAATAGAAGTAGGAGGATAGTCGGAAGCAGAGGGGTTTTCTACTTTGGTAATTTGAGGTTGTGTAGGAGGTGTCATTTCGGTTGATTTAACAGTTTCAACCCTGGTGGTATTTGTAGTACTATCACTTTCTTCGTCTTCTATTTGCAATACGGTATTGATAATCAGAGTTACAGCGATAATAGCTAATAAACCGATTTTGAGATTTTCTTTCATAACTTCCGGATTTTTCGCAAAAATAACAATTATGGGTTAAAACTAAATGTTAAAAGACGTTATTCGGATTCTGCGGTTTTTTCTTCATGAAATTTATTGATTCCTTCCGTTAACCAGGTTTTAAATTTTTGAACATCAGGGTCGTATGCGGCAGAGCCGTTTAAGACTTCTTCTTTGTGATTTAATATTACGTAATAAGGTTGTGAATTAGTGCCGTAACGGGTTGCTTGCATATAACTCCATTTATTTCCGACTGTTTTCAATTTTTTCTTTCTTCCGCCTATTTCTACTATTTTTTGTTCTTCTTCCGGAAGTTCTGTTTTTTCATCTACATATAAAGATATAAGAACCACATCTTCTCTGAGTATTTTAAGCACTTCGGGGTCTGACCATACTTGTTCTTCCATTTTTCGGCAATTTACACATGCCCATCCCGTAAAATCAAGCATTACGGGTTTGTTAACTTTTTTAGCGTAAGCAAGTCCGGTTTCGTAATCATGGAAACAGTTGAGATTATGCGGGCAATGTTCAGGGTCGGCTCCTTCAGGTACTCCTTCTTTGGCAAGATTGTGGACTACAATTTCCGAGGCGTTACCAAAACCGTTTGGAGATTCGCTGTAAAACATGGGAGGAGGAAATCCGCTGATGAGTTTTAAGGGGGCACCCCATATTCCCGGAATTAAGTATATCGTAAATGTAAGTGAAAGAATGGCAAGCAATGTTCTTCCTACGGAAAGATG
>CAZLMS010000100.1:0-6874 GCA_964560645.1 uncultured Flavobacteriales bacterium
TACCCCTTTAAAATTACATACATTTGCCAAAAAAATATAAAAATATGGCAATATTTAGATTTGAATCTTTAAAGGAAGTCTTAAAAAGACAACCTTTAACCGTAAACCTTCCTGCAAGCAAAATTTCCGAATACTATGGAAAAAATGTATTTAACGACATTGCTATGCGGGAATATTTACCCTCTGATGTTTACAAGATGTTAAAATCCGCCATTGACCAAGGCACAAGAATTGAACGAAGTATTGCTTCTCAAGTAGCGGCAGGAATGAAAGCATGGGCGGTAAATAACGGTGCCACACATTACACTCATTGGTTTCAACCGCTTACAGGCTCTACGGCAGAAAAACACGATTCTTTTCTAACACCTATAGAAGGCGGAAAAGCTATAGAAAAATTCGGAGGCGAACAGTTAGTACAGCAAGAACCCGATGCATCGAGCTTCCCTTCGGGAGGGATACGAAACACTTTTGAAGCTCGCGGATATACAGCCTGGGATCCGACTTCTCCGGCATTTATCATCGGGAAAACATTATGTATTCCCACCATCTTTATTTCATATACGGGAGAATCGCTTGACTACAAAACACCGCTTTTAAAATCTATCCATGCCGTAGATAAAGCCGCCACCGAAGTGTGCCAATATTTTGACAAAAACGTTACTAAAGTGTATGCCACATTGGGTTGGGAACAAGAATATTTTTTGGTAGACTCCGCTCTTTTTAACGCTCGCCCCGATTTAGTATTATGTGGCAGAACGGTTTTCGGACATTCCTCTTCTCGAGGACAACAATTAGATGACCATTATTTCGGCTCCATTCCCGAAAGAGCAGCGGCGTTTATGAGAGACTTTGAAATAGAAGCTCACAAATTGGGGATTCCCATCACCACTCGACATAACGAAGTGGCTCCCAACCAATATGAATGCGCCCCGGTATTTGAAGAAGCTAATTTAGCGATAGACCATAATCAACTCTTGATGGATGTAATGGAAAAAGTAGCAAGAAAACATAATTTTCGGGTGCTTTTTCACGAAAAACCGTTTGCCGGAATTAACGGTTCGGGAAAACATAACAACTGGTCATTAGCCACCAACACCGGTGTAAACTTACTAAGCCCGGGCAATTCTCCTAAAACAAACTTACGTTTTCTGACATTTTTCATTAATGTAATTAAAGCCGTACACGACCATGCGGATTTATTAAGAGCTGCTATTGCTTCTCACGGAAACGACCACAGATTGGGAGCAAATGAAGCTCCGCCGGCTATAATTTCTATTTTTATCGGTTCTCAATTAACCAAGGTATTGGAAGACATCGAAAAGAAAGTGAAGTCGGGCAAAATGAGCCCGGAAGAAAAAACCGAGATTAAACTGGAAATCGGAAAAATTCCGGAAATTTTGCTGGATAATACCGACAGAAACCGAACTTCGCCTTTTGCATTTACCGGAAACAAATTTGAGTTTCGTGCAGTGGGAGCTTCTGCCAACTGCGCCTCTGCCATGATAGTTTTAAACACCATCATGGCTAAACAACTTTCTGAATTTAAAAAAGAAGTAGATAAACTTATCCGTTCAAAAGGCATCAAAAAAGATGAAGCTATTCTTCAGGTGTTGAGAAAAACCATTAAAGCATCCAAAAATATTCTTTTTGAAGGAAACGGCTATTCCGAAGAATGGGTTAAAGAAGCCGCGCGAAGAGGGTTATCGAATTTAAAAACCACTCCTCATGCATTAGAATCTTTTGAAAAACCCGAAGCCGTGAAGTTGTTTGAAGAAATGAAAATCTATTCAAAAGTAGAACTGAATGCCCGAAACGAAATAAGCTACGAAAAATATAAACTCCACATTCAAATAGAATCTCGAATTATCGGCGATTTAGCACTAAACAATATTATACCGGCAGCACTGAAATTTCAACAACAACTCATAGACGCCGTAAGAGGATTAAAAGAAGTATATGGCAACAATTACAAAAAAGCTGCTCAAACACACTTGGACATGATTTCGGAAATATCTGAACGTGTGGCTCGAATTAGAGAAAATGTACATCTAATGACCGAAGAACGCAAAAAAGCCAACGCGCTAGACAATGCCAAAAAACAAGCATTTGCCTATTGTGAAAAGGTTATTCCCTATTTTGAAAAAATCCGGTATGATGTAGATAAACTGGAATTGATTATAGACGACGAACTTTGGCCATTACCCAAATACAGAGAAATGTTGTTCACCCGGTAATCATCAAACAGAAATCATTGTAAAATGGGTGGGGCGGCTCGCAGAGCCGCCCCACCTGTTTTTAAACACCCCTTGGTTAGTATATTTTTATGTTTTAATATTTCTTAAACATTTTCTCTCCTAATTTTCCGGAAAATTCGTTTATGAATATAGCCATTGTAACCGGCGGATTTTCCGAAGAAGCCAAAATTTCCGAGAAAAGTGCCCAAACCGTATGGAAAAATCTTCCCGCTCATTATGAAAAACATCTGATTAGAATTGACCAAACCGGTTGGTGGTATATAACTGAAAACAACGCACAAATTCCCGTAGATAAAAACGACTTTTCAGTTACTGTAAACAACTCCTGCCTCACATTTGATGTGGTTTTTTTAATCATTCACGGAACACCCGGAGAAGACGGCAAACTGCAGGGATATTTTGATTTACTCAAAATTCCTTACACAACCAGCGGGGTACTTGCTTCGGCTATTACTTTTAACAAAGGTATCACCACCGCTCTCTTAAGAAATTACGGAATAAAATCCGCACAATCGGTAGTAATTTCCAAAAAGGACCGTTTTTCCGCAAAGGAAATTCTCCAAAAAACAGGGCTTCCTTGCTTTATTAAGCCCAATAAAGGAGGTTCGAGCATCGGGGTTTCAAAGGTGGAGAAAGAAAGCGATTTGGTTACTTCAATCAACAAAGCTTTTGAACACGACGACGAAATAATTATAGAAGAGTTCATAGAAGGGCGGGAAGTTACCTGCGGAGTGATTAACTACAAAGGCACCGTTAAAGCCCTTGCCGTCACCGAAATAATCAGCCCGAATAATTTTTTCGACTTTAATGCAAAATATCAAAACAAAAACACCAAAGAAATCACACCGGCTCCTATTGAAAAAACACTTTACGAACAATGCATGAACCTCACCGAAAAAATCTATAAAACACTTCAACTCAAAGGAATGGCTCGTATAGATTACATTATTAGAAACAATCAATTGTATTTAATAGAAGTAAACACCATACCGGGACTAACAGAACAAAGCTTACTGCCTCAACAGGCTGCTCATCAGAATATAAGCCTTCCCGAACTTCTTGAAAATTCAATACAACAAGCTCTTGGAAAGTTTTAATTGCAGTTGCATCCCGCCGAAAAAACAATTTCTATATTGGGGAACCGGCTTTGTAAGGCTTCTTGTTGCCGGTAATTCAATTGAATTACTCTCATATCAATTTTTTTTAATGCAGGAATATCATTGAGTGATTCGGGCAAATCCGTAATTTCATTTCCCCAAAGGTCTAAAAACACCAATTCTTTTAAATTTCCTATTGTTGGCGGGAGGGAAGTTAAACTGTTTTCACCCAGCAATAACTTTTTTAAATGTTTCAAATGTTGAATTTCAGGTGAAATATAAGTAAGATTGTTTCTCGACACATCCAACACTTGAAGATAAGGCGTCGAAGAAAAATCAAAGACTAAAGAGTCAATTTTATTCCTTTTTAGTATAAGCACTTGTAAATTGGGAAATTGAGAAATTTCTTCGGGAATGCGTTTAAGCTTATCACCTCTTAAATTCAGCTTATATACTTTGTCGGGATGCTGAAGAGCCTCTTCCAAACTCTTAAATTCAGACAAAGTGTCCAGTTGAGTTTTAGTAAATAGTGTTTGTGCAACGGAGAAACCGGAAAAAAACAAACCGAAAATTACACACAACGTTTTCATGCAGGTTGATTTAAGCAAAATAATCGGTCTTCATTCAATTGGTTTTTTAAGGCTTCAATGCTTTCAAATTTTTTCTCGTTTCTGATTCTCGCTATAAAAGAAACCTTAATTTTCTGATTATAAATATCTTCATTAAAATCAAAAATATGCACTTCTATTTTTTGATGCTTGGAGTCACTGACGGTTGGCGTAGTTCCAATGTTCAACATTCCCCGTTTTTGTCTCCCGTTTATTTCCACATTTACACAATAAACTCCATTTTTAGGAATCAACTTGTAAGGATTCTCCACAAAAATATTTGCAGTAGGAAACCCTATTTGCGTACCGATTTGAGACCCTTTTATTACTTTCCCGCTAATAAAATAAGCATATCCCAAATATTTATTAGCCGTAGAAATATCGCCCTCCGATAATGCTTTTCGAATTTTCGTGCTGCTTATATTTACGGAGTCCACATCTTGCGGCGGTATTTCCACTACTTCAAATCCATACACGGGAGCATACTCTTTCAAATGTTCAAAAGACCCTTCTCTACCTTTTCCGAACCGGTGGTCATATCCTATAATTAGAACTGCCGCATTAAGCTGGCCTGCAATAATGGTTTTAATAAAATCCAAAGAAGATGTTTTGGCAAATTCACGTGTAAAAGGATGAATGATTAAATTTTCCACTCCCGATTGCTTTAATAACTCGATTTTTTCTTCATCGGTAGTAAGAAGCTTTAAATCATTGTTATCAGGATAAAGAACCAATCTCGGATGAGGAGAAAACGTTAATAATACACTTGTAAAATTTTTCTTTTTCGCCGTTTCAACCAATTGAGATAATATTTTTCGATGCCCTAAATGCACCCCGTCAAAAGTACCGGTTGTAACCACCGTTTTTTGGCAAGAATGAAAATCTTTCAAATGATGATAAATGTTCAAATCCGTCTGTTTTTACATTGCAAATATAGAGTTTACGGCAAAGAGCTTGATAAGTGTTTTTCCATTCTTGAAAATAAACATGAAAATATGTAAAATGTTAAACAAAAAATAATACTTTTGCGGGCTGAAAAACCACTAAAACAAATTAAATAATGTCTCAACAAAAAGGTAAAATCACACAGGTAATCGGTCCGGTTGTGGACGTTTCTTTTGAACTTGAAGGACAAGAACTTCCAAATATTCTTGATGCTTTGGAAGTAATAAAACCCAACGGCGAAAAACTAATATTGGAATGCCAGCAACATATTGGGGAAGAAACTGTAAGAACCATTGCCATGGATTCCACCGACGGCTTGGTAAGAGGCATGGAAGCCATTGCCACCGGAGAACCTATTAAAATGCCTGTCGGAGAAAAAGTAAGAGGCAGATTGTTTAATGTGGTGGGGCAAGCCATAGACGGCATCGGTGAAGTTTCTAACGAAGGCGGATATCCTATTCACCGTCCTGCTCCTAAATTTGAAGAACTTTCCACTTCTACCGAAGTGTTATTTACCGGTATTAAGGTAATTGACTTAATTGAACCCTATGCCAAAGGAGGTAAAATCGGTTTGTTTGGAGGTGCCGGTGTGGGGAAAACAGTGTTAATCATGGAGTTGATTAATAATATTGCCAAAGGATATTCCGGTTATTCCGTATTTGCAGGTGTGGGAGAAAGAACCCGTGAAGGAAACGACTTGTTAAGAGAAATGATTGAGTCCGGTGTAATTCGATACGGAGAAGAGTTTAAACACAGCATGGAAGAAGGCGGATGGGATTTATCCAAAGTAAACAAAGAGGAATTAGCCCAATCTCAAGCCTCACTTGTTTTCGGGCAGATGAACGAGCCTCCCGGAGCGCGTGCGCGTGTAGCCCTTTCAGGGTTAACATTGGCGGAGTATTTCCGCGACGGAGACGGAAAAGGGCAAGGAAACGATATTTTGTTCTTTATTGATAACATCTTCCGGTTTACCCAAGCAGGTTCCGAAATGTCTGCTCTTTTAGGGCGAATGCCTTCTGCAGTAGGTTACCAACCGACATTGGCAACCGAAATGGGAGCTATGCAAGAAAGAATTACTTCTACTAAGTACGGTTCCATTACTTCGGTGCAAGCGGTATATGTGCCTGCCGACGACCTTACCGACCCTGCTCCCGCAACAACTTTTGCCCACTTGGATGCTACCACGGTACTTTCCCGTAAAATTGCCGAATTGGGAATATATCCTGCCGTTGACCCGCTTGATTCTACATCCAGAATTCTTACACCCGAAATCGTAGGAGAAGAACACTACAAATGCGCACAACGCGTAAAAGAAATTCTTCAACGATATAAAGAACTGCAAGACATCATCGCCATCTTGGGTATGGATGAATTGAGTGAAGAAGACAAATTGGTAGTTCACAGAGCCCGTCGTGTAGCCAGATTCTTGTCTCAACCGTTCCACGTGGCAGAGCAATTTACCGGATTAAAAGGAGTGATGGTTCCTATAGAAGAAACCATTAAAGGATTTAATATGATTATGGACGGTGAGGTGGACGAGTATCCCGAGGCGGCATTTAACTTGGTAGGAACTATTGACGAGGCTATCGAAAAAGGTAAAAAATTATTGGCAGAAGCTAAATAACGCCTATGTTATTAGAAATCATATCGCCCGATAAAAAAATATATTCCGGAGAAGTAACGTCAGCTTCATTTCCGGGAACGGAAGGTTCTTTTGGAATACTTAAAAACCACGCCCCAATGGTTTCCACTTTAAAAGAAGGGATGATTAAGATAGCCACAACCGATAATAAAGAAGAAACGTTTGAAATAAACGGAGGTGTAGTTCAAGTATTAAACAACAGAATTATCGTTCTGGTAGAATAACGATTCTAAAATCTTGGGCCTATAGCTCAGTTGGTCAGAGCACCTGACTCATAATCAGGGGGTCGCTGGTTCAAGCCCAGCTGGGCCCACAAAAAAGCCGCCG
>CAZLMS010000101.1:0-6864 GCA_964560645.1 uncultured Flavobacteriales bacterium
TTGGGGTGGGCGCTGATGAAAAGGTTGGTGGCTTTGGCAAGCCGAGAAAGATATTGTTTTAATTGAGCGGCACCTAATGCGCAATTTAACCCCACACTTAATAAAGGGGCGTGTTCTATGGAAATAATAAATGCTTCGGGAGTTTGCCCCGACAGTAAACGTCCGCTGGCATCGGTAATGGTTCCGGAAACCATAATGGGAATTTGTTCGTTTCGTTGTTCAAAAATCTTTTCTGCGGCGAATAGAGCCGCTTTGGCGTTTAATGTGTCAAATACGGTTTCAATCAATAAAATATCCGCACCGCCTTCCATTAGCCAGTATATTTGTTCGGCATAAGCTTCTACCAATTCATCAAAAGTTACGGTTCTGAAAGCCGGGTTGTTTACATCGGGAGAAATAGAGGCTGTTCTGTTCGTAGGACCTATGGAGCCTGCTACAAATCTTGGCTTTTCCGGTGTTAAGGCACTGTATTTTAAAGCAGCTTCTTTGGCTATTTTAGCTCCGTAATAATTGATGTCTTTTACGGCATGTTGCAAGTCGTAATCGGCTTGGGCAATACTTGTTCCACTGAATGTGTTGGTTTCAATAATGTCTGCCCCGGCTTCCAAATAGGCTTCGTGAATTTCTTTGATTATTTCAGGACGGGTGATACACAATAAATCATTGTTTCCTTTAAGCGGCTTGTGATGAGAGTCGAAATGATTTTTTCGATAATCGTTTTCTTGCAATTGATGGCGCTGAATCATGGTGCCCATAGCACCGTCCAATACCAATACACGTTCTTTAAGAAGATTTTCAATAATAGACATGTGGAAATTTAATGTTTAAGAAGTGTTTTGATTTTTTCTTTGATTTGTTTTTTAAAGAAAAATCCCGCCACTAAAAAAATCAGAATATAAGGGAATATCATTAAATATACAATTCCTTCGTTAATGCCTGTTGCAAAGCCCGTTCCTTCTTTTAAGTCCGATTCGGCTACTGCGCGGCACATTACACATTGCGAAAAAAGGTTGGAAACGGAAATAATAAGTATTACAGCTAACGCACTTAATTTTTTCATACTTCAAATTTACTATAAAAAAATATTAGCTTGTGCATTTAAAATTACATTTGTTTGCGGCGGCTTCTAATTTTCATGTTAATCAATTCCACGCCTAACGAATAAGCCACGGCAAAATATATGTATCCTTTAGGTACGTGATAGTTAAATGCTTCGGCAATGAGCATGGTGCCGATTAAAATTAGAAAGGATAATGCTAAAATTTGAAAAGAAGGATGTTTATTGATAAAATTACTGATAATTCCCGAAAAAGCAATCATTACAATCATTGCTAAAATAACGGCGATTATCATTATTAAAACATGTTCCGTAAGTCCTACGGCGGTTAAAATACTGTCGAAGGAGAATACAATATCAAGCAAAATTATTTGAATTATGATAGTGATAAAAGAGACATGAGTGTTGTTTTTTTGAGCATTTTCGGAATGCTCGAATTTGGTTATTTTTTCATGGATTTCCATAGTACTTTTTCCCAAAAGAAATAACCCTCCGCCGATTAAAATTAAACTGCGGGCGCTGAATTGAAACGAAGCAATCGTAAATAGAGGGTTTGTAAGACGGATAATATGAGAAACGGCAGAAAGTAGTAAAATTCTGAAAACTAGTGCTAAAAGCAGCCCTGTGGTGCGAGTTTTCTTTTGCTTTTCTGCAGGGAGTTTTCCGGTAAGTAGTGAAATAAATATAATGTTGTCAATACCTAAAACAATTTCCAAGAATGTGAGTGTGAGAAGCGCTACCCACGTTTCGGCATGTAAGAACACGTCCAAACTATCGAAGTATTTTAATAAAACCTACCTCTGTAATCTTTCACGTTGGCTAAATCTTCCAAAACGGTAAATACTTCATATTCTACACGGTTTTGAAGTATTTTTTCCAATTGAAATTTATTGGTGTAATAGTTTGGAGCCGGTTGGGCTTCTTTAAAATCGGTGGTTTTTAACACGTAAACGCCTTTATTGTCGTCAACAGGTTCCGATATTTTATTAAGAGGTATGCCGCATGCTGTTCCTATTACTTTTAATTCCGAGCCGAGTGCAGGCAACGTGTAAGAAGCAAAAGTAATGTCTTCAATAGTTTCTACTTTTTTTCCGAGTTTAGATGCTGCATCTTCGAGAGAAGCTATTCCTTGCAATTCGGATTTGATTTTTTCTGCTTTCTTTTGTTTAATTACTTGTTGGGTAACATATTGTTTCACTACATCTGTTTCAAGCGGGAGCGTTCCTTCAGGTTTAATTTCGGAGAGTAAAGCAACAATAAAAGCACCTTCTACTTCAAATGGTTCGGAAACAGTTCCTTTTTCGGCTTTAAAAGCCCAACGAACAATCTCTCCGGACATTGGAATACCCGGAATTTGTTTATCTTCCAGTTTAATATTATCGGCTACACGAATGCCCAATTCGTTTCCTGCGGTTTTGAATGCTCCTGCAGTAGGGTTGTTGATGGAAAATGCAGAGGCATCTTTATACACTTTGTCGTAGGTTTCTTTGCTCGGTTCTATTTTTCTTTCTACAAAAGCTACTAACGCTTGTTTGTGGGGAGCGGTTTTTTCTAACACTTCGATTAAGTGAATGCCAAATTGAGTGGTAACAGTTACCAAATCACCGGGATTTGCGTTGAAACAAGCATCGTTAAAAGGTTTTACCATTTGCCCTTCGGTAAACCAACCTAAATCTCCGCCGTCTTGTGCCGAACCGAAGTCTTCGGAAAACTCTTGTGCTAACTCGGCAAAGTCGGCATTTTTCTTTTGGATAAGTGTTTTTAAGCTGTCAATCAGGTTTTGAGCTTTCGCGGTGTCTCCGTTTTGAATTTTCACTAAAATATGACGGGCTTTTACGGAATCGGATTTCATTTGCTCGTCTATTTTTTTGGCAAGTTTAAAATAGCCGCCATCTTCATAAGGACCTGCTACAAATCCTTTTTCATTATTGAAAATCAGCGAATCCACATCAGCCGGAAGCATGCCTTCTTTTACCCAATATATGGAGTTCGGATTGTCGGAGTTTTCATACACGAATAAAGAGTCGTTTTCGGCATTGGCAAATGCGTCTTTCAAAGCGGAAATTTCTTCTTCTATTTTTTTTACGTCGTTTACGGTAGGTTCTACTTTAAATACCACATATTCTATTTTCCGGGTTTCTTGTTCTTGTTGGAAAAAAGGTTCGTGTTTATGTTCGTTGTAGTATTTTTTCAAATCGCTTTCGGAATATTGAATTTCTTCGTCTTTAATGTCGGCGTAAAATTTGAGTACATAATCGAAAGTATATTTATTGTTTTTGTCGAAATAATCAATTTCGGCTTCTTTGTTGGTAGCGTATAAGCCTTTTTTGATGAGTGTGTTATATTTGGTGTTATAGCGGTCGAGTTTAATGGCTTGTTCAATTTGAACCCAGCTTTTTTCCCCTTCGGGATTGTTTATCATGTTTTGAACGGCGGCTAAAATCTTCTCGCCGTCTAATCTTCCCGTTTGCGGATTGGTAAACTGAGGAAGCGGTTGTCCGGTTTTCGGGTCAATAAAATATTGAGCCAAAATAGGGCTGGGGTTGTCGCTTTTAATTTGATATAACAATTCTTCGGCAGAAACGCTTAATCCCAATTTGTTAAATTCTTTAAACATTACCAATTCATTGAGCAATTTTGCCCAAACCCGGTCGCGAACGTTTTTTCTGGTTTCTTCATCCACGGCATCCGTTCCGTATAATTGTAAAAGTTCGTTTTGAACCATTCGTTCAAAATCTTGATAGGTGATTTCTTGTCCGTTGATAATTCCGACTACATTATCGGCAGTACCGAAGAAACGTCCGCTGTTTCTTAAAAAATCTCCTCCTAAAATGAACAAAAGCATTGCTACACCAATAGTTCCTATGAGTAATGCGGATTGATTTCTGATTTTAGTTAACATTGTCATTTTACACAAAATTTAAGGCTGCGAATATACAATTTCTTATTGAAAATTAGCAGAAAGATGAGGGGGAATTAACGCATTAAAGTTTTGGATGCAGGTAAGTGTGTTGAACAAAAGGATGGAGGTTTATAAACAATGGCGACAGGCTTGGGAATCTCGGCTTGGCGGAAATTTATCACTTAGTTTTGTTTAAATTCCGCAAACATTGAGTAAAATGTAAAAAAAAAAGCGGGTTTTTGCCCGCTTTTTTAGGAATAGTTTACGGTTACAGTTTAAATGCCTTTTGAATTTTTTCTACATAATCCAATTCTTCCCAAGGGAATAGTTTTACTTTCATTGTTTTAACATTGTTTGAACCGTCTTTAAACGTTTTTTCCACAATTTCAGGTTGTCGCCCCATGTGTCCGTATGCTGCGGTTTCTTGGTAAATAGGACTTCTTAAGGCAAAACGTTTTTCAATGGCATAAGGTCTCATGTCGAATATTTTGGCGATTTTTTTGGCAATTTCGCCGTCTGCCATATCAACTTTTGAAGACCCGAAAGTGTTTACAAACAACCCTACAGGTTCTGCAACACCAATGGCATAAGCTACTTGCACCAAAACTTCGTCAGCCAATCCTGCAGCTACCATATTTTTGGCAATATGTCGGGTGGCATAAGCTGCCGAACGGTCTACTTTACTGGGGTCTTTCCCGGAAAATGCCCCGCCTCCGTGTGCTCCTTTTCCGCCGTAGGTATCTACGATAATTTTTCGACCAGTTAAGCCAGTATCGCCGTGAGGTCCGCCAATTACGAATTTCCCTGTAGGATTGATGAAATATTTGATTTGGCTGTTAAAAAGTTTTTGTATATGTTTGGGTAATTTTGCTTTTACTCGCGGAATCAGAATATTTTTAATGTCTTTTTCGATTCTTTTAAGCATTTTTTCTTCGGAGTCGAACTCATCGTGTTGAGTGGAGACTACAATGGTGTCAATCCTCACGGGGCGGTTATTGTCGTCGTATTCTATGGTTACTTGCGATTTGGAGTCCGGGCGCAAGTATTTCATCTCTTTGCCTTCTTTGCGAATAGCAGCCAACTCTTTTAGAAGGGAATGCGAGATTTCCAACGCCAAAGGCATGTAATTGTCGGTTTCGTTGGTGGCATATCCGAACATCATTCCCTGGTCGCCGGCGCCTTGTTCTTGTTTTTTCTTTCGTTCTACGCCTTGGTTAATGTCGGGAGACTGTTCGTGGATAGCAGAAAAAACACCGCATGAGTGTGCTTCAAACATATATTCGCTGCGAGTATAACCGATTTGAGCTATTACATCGCGGGCAATTTGTTGAACATCTAAATAGGTTTTGCTTTTTACTTCGCCGGCGAGAACTACTTGACCTGTGGTTACCAGTGTTTCGCAAGCCACTTTCGAGTCTTTGTCGAAAGCTAAAAAATGGTCGAGAATGGCATCTGAAATTTGGTCGGCGACTTTATCGGGATGCCCTTCCGAAACAGATTCTGATGTGAATAAATAACTCATAGTAACTAATAATTTTTAAACTTGCAAATATATTCCTTATTGGGTAAGTTCTTTGAAAATATCTTCTAATTTATTTTCTTTTTGGGAGAGGGTAAGTAAAAAAACGTTTTGTTCTTTGGCAAGCAGGAAAATATCTTTCCGGATATCTTTATCGGGAGCAGTTGATATTTTGTAGATGTTATGATGTTTTTCTACTTTACGGACACCGTCTATTTTTTCAATCAATTGAAGGTCTATGTCGGAGGAAAATTCTACAGTGAGTTCTAGTTTGTTTTTGGCGGACTTCCGAATATTATCGGTGGCATCGTCGGCTACAATTTTTCCACGATTGATGATAATCACCCTGTCGCAAACGGCTTCCACTTCTTGCATAATATGAGTGGACATCATTACGGTTTTCTCTTTTCCTATTTTCTTTATCAGATTGCGGATTTCAATAATTTGGTTAGGGTCTAACCCCGTGGTGGGCTCGTCTAAAATCAACACTTTGGGATTGTGAATAATCGCCTGAGCTAAACCCACTCTTTGACGGTAGCCTTTGGACAATGCTCCGATTTTTTTATGTTGTTCTATTTCCAGTCCTACAAGGTTAATCATTTCTTTCACGCGGGCTTCGGCGTTCGGCACTTTGTACAACCCGCTTACAAACAGCAGGTATTCTTTCACATACATTTCCAAATACAACGGATTGTGTTCGGGCAAATAACCGATGTTTTTTCTTACTTCTATACTTTGTTCCCCTACGTCATACCCGCAGACCTCGGCTTTGCCGTATGTTTGAGGAATAAAACAAGTAAGAATTTTCATCATGGTTGATTTGCCTGCACCGTTCGGTCCTAAGAAACCCACAATTTCTCCGGGGCGAATTTCAAAACTCACATTGTCAAGAGCTTTTTGTTCGCCGTACAGTTTGGTAATATGTTTTACGTAAATAGACATTTCGAGCAAGCGAATTTAAGATATTCTGCTCCACAGCAGTTTATTTTTTAGGCGTTTTTGAAGAAGTTGTTTTATTTTTTCGTGTTCGGGCAAAGAAAGTGTTTCGTCTTTAGAAAGCATATCAATTGCTGCATTCCGAGCGATATTAAGGACTTGCTGATCATGGGAAAGGTCGGCGATTTTCAGATTTACAAGCCCGCTTTGTTGCAGTCCGGTAATATCGCCGGGACCTCTGAGTTTTAAATCGGTTTCCGAAATGGTAAATCCGTTGTTGGTTTGCACCATGGTTTCCATTCTGATTCGAGCTTCGTTAGACAGTTTATGCCCGGTCATTAAAATACAATAACTTTCATCGCCGCCTCTTCCCACACGCCCTCGAAGCTGGTGAAGCTGCGACAGTCCGAAACGCTCGGCGCTTTCTATCACCATTACCGTGGCATTCGG
>CAZLMS010000102.1:0-6838 GCA_964560645.1 uncultured Flavobacteriales bacterium
CTTTCTCACCAAGACAAAAGCATGCGGGAACAATACCAAATCCTGCTCCGCACATTTGAAGCATGGAAAGGCGAAGGCGAACAAACCGACGACGTAACTCTAATAGGAGTGAAAGTCTGAAAAATCAAACCTAATTTTTGAAAATATTAACGTTTTCCGAAAATTTTGATAAGCATAAAGTTCTTTTTATGCCTATTTTTGTACTTTCTTATGATACGAGGCTTTTTCAAACAATCCAAACCCAAGAAATTTCAATTTAAAACCCGTTTCTATGATGAAAATCAAGAACGGCTTCAACAGCAAATAGCTCGTGTCAAATCGGAAATGAAAGCGGAGAAAGAAGGAAAAACACTACATTTTAAAGACCAATGGATAAAAAACTCCCGAGAATTGTCCCGAAGAAAATCCAATTACACTATTGCATTTATTATCAGTATTTTGGTGTTATTTTTTTATTTTTTATTAAAATTCTGATATGTCATCAAATATTATACATCTGCTTCCGGATTCCATTGCCAACCAAATTGCAGCAGGTGAAGTTATTCAACGTCCCGCCAATGTAGTAAAAGAATTGGTGGAAAACAGCATAGATGCCGGCGCCGACCATATTCAAATTATCATTAAACGAGCCGGAAAAGATTTAATTCAAGTCATTGACAACGGATGCGGAATGTCCGTAACGGATGCGCGCATGTGTTTTGAACGGCATGCTACTTCCAAAATCAGGTCTTCCGACGATTTATTTCATATTCGCACAATGGGTTTCAGAGGAGAAGCCATGGCAAGTATTGCTTCTATTGCCCATGTAGAGCTGAAAACCAAGAGAATAGAAGATTCCGTAGGAACACGCGTAATAATAGAAGGCTCGGAACTCAAAACACAAGAACCCGTTAACATACCAAATGGAACCAATATCAGCGTAAAAAACCTGTTTTTTAACGTGCCTGCCCGAAGAAAATTTATCGGTAGCGAGAAAACGGAGTTTCGTAAAATCTTGGACGAATATAACCGGGTAGCTCTTGCCCATCCCGATATTTCATTTGAGCTTATTCATAATAATTCCACGGTGAGCAAACTTTCAAAAGGAAATATTCGAAAACGTATTGTAGAACTTTTTGGGAAAAAACTAAACGAAAAAATAGTTCCCGTAGAAGAAAAAACCGACATTGTAAAAATATCGGGATACATCGGCAAACCGGAAGCCGTCAAAAAGGTAAGCGGAAATCAGTTTTTGTTTGTAAATAACCGGTTTATTAAAAGCCCTTCGCTATATAAAGCTATTCTCAGTGCATACGACCAACTTATTCAACCCGGTACTTATCCCGCTTATTTTATTTATCTGGATGTCCCGCCCGAAAGTATTGACGTAAATATTCATCCCACCAAAATCGAAGTGAAATTTGAAAACGAACAATCAATATTTCTTATTCTAAAATCTGCCGTAAAAATGGCATTGGGAAAACATTCCGTAACGCCAAGCATTGATTTTGACTTGGAAACGGCTTTTGATATACCTCCGGAAAAAAACAGACCGATAAAAATACCTCAAATAAGCGTAAATCCCGACTACAATCCTTTTAAAACATCCGGCGAGCAAAAACAAAGCTCCCAATCGTACCCCAAGCAACCTTCCCGGCAAAAAATAAGCGATTGGGAATCGTTCTTGGAAATCAGTAAAAAAGACTTGTCGTCTTCCGAAATTTCCGAACAAAACATAGCAACTGTTTTCCCGAAAAACGATACATCCGTCCCGCAAAACTTTTTATTTAACAAAAAATACATCGTTACCGTCTCCGAAAAGGGATTTGATTTTATTGCCATTCGCCCGGCTTTGGAGCGGATTTATTTTTCGCAAATAATTGACGCCCTCAAATTCAACCGGTCGCTCTCACAACAAGAACTTTTTCCCGTTCATATTCATTTGACCGACAAACAAGCCGATATTGTAAAAGAAATACTTCCGCAACTCAAACAAGTAGGCATTGATTTGGAACTTTTCTCTAAAAACACCTATGTGGTAAAAGGTTTACCTGCTTTTCATTCCATTACCGACCCTCAAAATTTTATAGAAGAAATTGCCGACAGCTACGATGCTTTTGCCGAAGAACCGTCCGTAAAAATTATTGAGACCGTAGCCCGGCTTACAGCTAAAAGCATTGCCTTGCGAAAAGCCAAAAACATTACCGAAGATGAAGCCCGGTTTATTATTCAAGCACTTTTTGAATGTGAAAATTACGCATATTCTCCCTCGGGAAAACCTACAATTTATACTTTTACAAACGAAGAAACAGATAAGAAATTTTCATGAATTATCGCGACTCATATTCTCCGGGCGGCTTTAACATGCTGCCTCCCATCGTAAAAAACCTGCTTATTATCAACGGACTTGTTTACTTAGCCCAAATTTCGTTTTATTCGGCTTTCGGTATCAATTTGGAAAAACTGCTGGGGTTACATTATTTTTTGGCATCCGATTTTAAACCCTATCAGTTTATCAGTTATATGTTTTTACACGGAAGCCCGGCTCATATCTTCTTTAACATGTTTGCCTTATGGATGTTTGGAGCTTATATTGAAAACTACTGGGGACCACGCCGTTTTTTAACCTATTACTTAATTACGGGAATGGGCGCGGGATTGATTCAATATTTAATCGTACATTTTCAAATTTCGCCGACAATAAAACAGATTGATGCTTTTATCGCTCATCCTTCACCCGAACTTCTTCAGGAATTTGTAAACCATCATGTTTTCAGAGTAAATGAAGCCATTGACCCTGAAATGTATAAAAAGTTTTTAGTATTTGAGCGGGATGCCAATATTTTTCTCGTCAATCCGCACGCCGAAAATGTTACGGAAAGTGTCGTACAATTTATGATTGAATACAAAGAATACTATAAAAATTCGTTTATCGTTATCGGAGCTTCGGGAGCGGTATTCGGTTTGTTGCTTGCTTTCGGCATGATGTTTCCCAACATGTATCTTTATTTATATTTCTTGTTTCCCATCAAAGCCAAATGGTTTGTAATAGGCTACGGTTTGATAGAACTTATTTCGGGATTGAGTAATAACCCGGATGACAATGTGGCACATTTTGCACATTTGGGCGGAATGTTGTTTGGTTACATTTTGATAAAATTTTGGAAAAAACGACCTGATATATATTGACAAATACCATGAGAAATTCTATATTTCAAGATATTAGAAATATTTTTCAAAACCCGGCTGAGAGAGTTACCCAAATAATTTTACTCAACGTATTGGTGTTTATTACGGCTCATTTAGTTAAAGCCGTTGCCTTTATCGGAGGATTCTCTATGCCTTTGCTTGATTTTTTGGCACTTCCCGCCAATATCAAAGATTTTCTCCTTCGCCCGTGGACCATTATTACTTATATGTTTTTCCACTTGGGTTTCTTTCATATATTATTTAACATGTTGTGGTTGCATTGGATGGGACGCATAGTTTCGGAATATATCGGAAGTCAAAAATTTTTAAGCATTTATGTGCTTGGCGGAATTGCCGGAGGGCTTTTATATCTGTTGTTTTTTAATCTATTCGGTAATTCTTCTCCTTCGTTTTACCTCAACACCCGCCTTTTAGGTGCATCGGGTGCCGTAATGGCTGTTGTATTTGCTGCTGCCACATTGCTTCCCAATTATACCATGCATTTAATGTTTATTGGTCCCGTGCGGCTGAAATACATTGCATTAGGCGCATTAGTTATTACTACTCTTGTGGACTTTTCGGTAAATACCGGCGGAAAATTAGCTCATTTGGGAGGCGCTGCATTCGGTTTCGTGTTTATCAAACAACTTCAAAAAGGTAACGATTGGAGTAAATGGTTTTTAGTTCCATTTACTAAATTGCAAAATTTGTTTAAAAAGAAACCGAAAATAAAAGTAAAGCATAAAAAATCATCTTCAAATAGTTACACGTTTCACAGAAAACCTACTGAAAACGAACAAGAAATCATTGATGCCATTCTCGATAAAATTGCTAAAAGCGGATACGACAGCTTAACGCAAAAGGAAAAAGATTTTTTATTCCGATACAGTCAAAAAAAATAGCGCTTTCATGCTCAAATCTCTGTTAAAAAACCTGTTGTTTCTTATCAATATTATATTCGCAACGGGTATGCTGCTGTCTTATTCGGCTCCTTATGTAAGTCCCGAAATATTTTGGCCGTTACAACTCGTCGGGCTGGCTTATCCTTTTTGGTTTTGGGCTAATGTGTTTTTTGCATTTTTATGGATTTTCCGCTTAAATTTAAAAGCACTGCTGTCGGTTTCGGTGCTACTAATTGGCTGGAACAGTATCGGTAAATATGTTCAAATAAAACTGTCCAGAGAAAATCCACCTCCTCACGCCGTAAAAATAATGAGCTACAATGTAAGGCTGTTTGATTTATACAATTGGTCTAACAATACTTCTACACGTAATAAGATTTTTGACATGCTGGTAAAACAAAATCCGGATATTATATGTTTTCAAGAATTTTTTTACTCCGAAAAAAAGGGATATTTCACTACGCTTGATACATTGGTGAAATTTCAAAAAGCCAAAAATGTACACGCCGAACACACCAATCTGAAAAACGGGTTTCACTACTTCGGGAAAGCCACCTTTTCGGCGTTTCCTATTGTAAATAAAGATATTATAGATTTTAAAAACCAAGACTTTAACACTTGTTTGATTACAGACATAAAAATTGGTAAAGATACCGTGCGGATTTTTAACGCTCATTTAGCTTCCGTCCATTTTCAAAAAAACGACTATGAATTTCTTAATAAAGCTATTTCACTGAATACCGAACAACAAATGCAAGGGACCAAAAACATTCTCAAACGTCTGAAAAAAGGCTGGATTTTAAGAGCCGAACAAGCTGAAATGATTGCCGAAGCCATCAAGCAATCGCCTTATCCCGTAATAGTTTGCGGCGATTTTAACGACTCTTTCAATTCTTATTGTTATCGCGTTATTTCCGAAGGACTTACCGATAGTTTTATGGAAAGCGGAAACGGATTTGACATCAGCTATAACGGCACTTGGCCTGCTTTCAGAATTGATTATATATTACACGACGATAGAATAAAAACCTATAAATTTGAAACCGTAAAAGAAAAATTATCAGACCACTATCCCATTACCTGCTATTTTGAGATTGTAAAATGAGTAAAAAAATCCATAAAAAACAACAAACCAAAAAAGCCGGAAAGGCATCAGAAAATTTGCTCACCGGAAATTTGCTGAACAAAAACAGAAAAATCCATGTATTGATTTTGTTCATTCTCGGAATTGTGTTATATATCAACACTTTAAACCACGGATATGTACTCGACGACCATTTGTTTGTTGTAGGCAATAAATTTGTAACTCAAGGCATTGACGGAATAAAAGATATATGGACTCACGATGCTTTTGTAGGAGGACACGGCAGAAAATTTGACTTGACCGGCGGACGCTACCGACCTTTATCTATTACCACTTTTGCTATTGAATATGAAATATTCGGTTACAATCCCAAACCCGGACATTTTTTTAACATTCTGCTTTACGGACTTACAGGTGTTTTAATATACATCACTCTATTGCGATTTGTACAAGGAAAAAACGAATGGCTGCCATTTTTCACCGCCGTTTTGTTTGTTATACATCCTATTCATACCGAAGTGGTTGCCAACATTAAAAGCCGTGACGAAATTCTTTGTTTATTTTTCGGATTACTGGCATTTTATTATATGTTTTCCGACAACACCCGACACCTTTTAATGGCTAACCTGTTCTTTTTGTTGTCATTGCTGTCAAAAGAATCGAGTTTTCCGGCATTGGCAATTATTCCGCTTACGTTTTATTTTTTCAGGGATTACGATTGGAAAACCATTATGCGAAAATCCGCTCCGTTTTTCGTAACCGCGCTTTTATACCTTATTATGCGCACCGCTTTTGCGGGATTTTTCGGAGAAACCAAAGCTAAATGGGTTATAGACAATCCTTTCTTATATGCCACCTTCGGGCAGCGTATAGCCACTGTTATTCTTATAGGACTGATGTATGTAAAATTGCTTTTTGTGCCTTATCCCCTGTCTTACGATTATTCATTTAATCAAATTCCGCTAACCGACTTTAGCGATTGGCGGGTGTGGCTGGGTATAATCATTTTGGCAGCCTCCGTTTACGGAATTGTAAAAGGATTTAAAACCAAAGCCGTTTATGCTTACGGACTGCTATTTTATTTTATTTCTTACTCTTTAATTTCCAATTTATTTTTTAATATCGGCACCAACATGGGAGAAAGATTTTTATATTTTTCTTCGCTGGGGTTTTGTATATTTATGTCGGATATTCTAATAAAAGCCTTAAAAATAAAAACGCAGGAAACACTCTCATTTAATTTGAAATATATAACTCCCGTATTGCTTTTAATATTAGCAGGCGGATACTTAACCTTTCAAAGAAACAAAGCGTGGAAAAGTAATTACATATTGTACAAAACAGATATAACCCACGTTCCGAATAGTGCAAGAGCACAATTGTTTATTGGCATTGAACAGCTGAATCAGTTTTACAAATATCAACGTCAAACAGCATTAGACAGTGCCATTATGCACATGGAAAAATCGGTAGCCATTAACCCTGAATTTTATCATGCTTATTACAATCTCGGATTGGCATACCAGGCAAAAAACCAACATCAAAAAGCTATCAAAGCATTTGAAAGTGCTTTGAAATATGAACCCCGACATATCAATTCTCATTTTTACTTAGGTATGAGTTACGGTAAATTGGGCAATACCAAAAAAGCCATTCAATTGATGGAGAAAGCACTAAAAGTAGG
>CAZLMS010000103.1:0-2985 GCA_964560645.1 uncultured Flavobacteriales bacterium
TTTCGACGGCTTGTTTATCAATTAGCGGTCCTACGTGATTATTCTCATCCAACGGGTTGCCTATCTTTAATTTAGAATAAGCGCTTACCAAGCGATTTTTCACTTCATCATAAACACTTTCATGTACAATTAAGCGACGGGTAGAGGTACATCTTTGACCTGCAGTTCCTACCGCACCGAATAAGGCTGCACGAATAGCAATATCCAAATCGGCGTTTTCCGTAATAATAATAGCGTTGTTTCCGCCTAACTCGAGTAAAGAGCGTCCGAGACGTTTTGCCACGGCTTGTGCTACAATCTTACCCATTCTAATAGAGCCTGTTGCCGACACCAAAGGCACTCGAGAGTCTGATGTAAGTAATTCTCCTACTTTGTAATCGCCGTTTACAATACATGAAATTCCTTCGGGTAAATTATTTTCTTCCGCCACTTCGTTAAATATATGCTGGCAAGCAATAGAGCATAACGGCGCTTTTTCCGAAGGTTTCCATACACACACATCTCCGGCTACCCACGCAATAGCTGCGTTCCATGACCATACTGCTACCGGGAAATTAAATGCGGATATGATTCCCACTATTCCCAGCGGATGCCATTGCTCATACATTCTGTGGTGCGGTCTTTCGGAGTGCATGGTTAATCCGTATAATTGACGGGATAAGCCCACGGCAAAATCGCAAATGTCTATCATCTCTTGCACTTCTCCTAATCCTTCTTGCAAGGATTTACCCATTTCATAAGACACTAATCTGCCTAGTGCTTCTTTATATTTTCTGAGTTTATCTCCGAATTGTCTTACAATTTCCCCGCGTTTGGGAGCAGGAACATTTTTCCAATAATCAAAGGCTTTTTGGGCTGTTTTAATTACTTCTTCATATTCTTCGGGAGTGGTAACGGTAACTTTTCCTATTAGCTGTCCGTTTACGGGAGAATATGATTCTATAAGTTCTCCGTCTCCAAAAAAGTCTTTTCCGGTAGAAGTTCCTTTATTTACTTGTGACAACCCCAATTTATCAAGGGCTTCCATAATGCCGTAGCGGTCTTGTATTGTTGTGCTCATAATTAAAATTTTTTACAAATTTACATAATTCATCGGAAAAGACAGGTGAGTTTTGTTACAGTGGGGTTGCCGTATTGAAAAAATAAAAGAGGCTGCCTTCAAGGCAGCCTCTTTTCATATTTGTCTAAGCAAAGTGAATTATCCTACCAATCCTGTAAAATCAGCATCGGAACGATACTTGATAAACTCTGCATCTCCTTTTGCTTTTTCTTTTAAAGAAGCGTCTTTTTCAATCGCAGTTTTCAAATTGCTTATTAAAAGTTCTTTGTTTCCTTTTCTTGCACCGATGATGGCTTTTAAATAATAACCCATCGCCGTATTGGCGGCATCGGACGCGTCAATGGTAGAAAGCGCTCCGTCTAAATCGGCATTTAGCAATTTAGCCAAGGCTGCATTAAAGGTTTTTTCACTTCCCATGTTGCTTACCGCAGAAGAATAGTCTCCGTCTAAGATATAAACAACTCCAAGATTGTAACGCACTTCCGGACCGGCACTTTTTGCTTTTTCATACAATTCTTTAGCTTTGTTTCTATCGCCGTTCCATCGTGCCACAATTCCCAAGTTGTTGTTTACAACAGCGTTGTTGGGGTCAATTTGCTGAGCTTTTTTCAAAGAAGCTTCTGCATCTTTTACATTTTTTTGAAGAAGATAGATGTATCCCACGTTGTTGTGACCTCTCCAGTCGTTCGGGTAAATTCTCTGAACTTCTTTGTAAATTCTTAATTTTTCATTCATGTCGTCTGTTAAAGTAGCTGCATACAGAAGCTCCTCTACAGTTAAAGAATCAGGGTTAGATTTTGCCAACGCCGTAATTTCTTCATCCGATTTAGATTTTTCTTCTGCATTTACGGTAATTTGAGCTCTACGAAGCTTTGGCAAAATAGTTTCCGCAATTTTTACATAGGTAGCGGCAATATTTTTAATTTCTTTCTCTCTTTGTTCTACATCCGTATATTGAGAAAGGATTCTAATGATAAGGTCTTTGTCTTGAATATCTGATTCTTGCATTAGTTTTTTAAATCCTTCCCAATCTTCACCCTTTCCTGAGGTAGCAAAGAAACCATCGTTATTGGCAGCTTCAATTTTTAATTTTTTAAATTCTCTCAGCAATGCTTTTGCAGCTGCTTCCGCACGGTCGTTTGCCAAGTTTTCGTTTAATGACAATTCTCCGTCCGGCGATGCATAAGCCGAAATGGTTACGCCTTTCCATACATATTCTTTTTCTACGCCTTCTTTAAGAAATTCAATCAAGGCTTTAATATCGTCTTGACGCATTTCTTGCGGACGAACTACAGAAGAGTTGATTAAAAAATGGATATCTGCAGAAATACTCCTCGGAATAACTTTTACGAATTTGTCTTTACCCAAAATAGGTTTTTCGTCATTTTGAACTAAATAAGGCGTAATAATAGTTCCGTCGCCGATTTTCAAGTCCGCTAAGTCTTTAGTTTTGGTTTTGTATGCCCCGGTAGCTTTTAATTTCAGCTCGGAAGTTTCCATTCCTTTTACATAAGGAATTTTGTCGTGATAATTAAAACTCCCTCCGGAGTAGGATATTTTTGTTCCTTCGCCTTCGGCTGCTTCTCCGATAAGTTTAATGGTTTTAAACTCTTTTTGTCCGCCATCCCAAACCAAAGTCGGGGTTACATCTACCGTAACTTTTTTGTGGAAAAATTTTTCGGGATATTTTCCGCTGATAGTTACATCAATGCTATCTCCATGCATTTCAAGCGGATTGGGTGTAACATTATACGTTACGGTTTCAGCTTTTTTAGCCATCTTGTTAAGAGGGTTGCAACTCCAAATTCCTAATGAAGCTGCGCTGATTAAAGCTATTACACTTAAATGTTTGTTTTTCATCGTTGTTAATTTTCTAAATAAAATTCCGTGCAATATTACCAAATATTTTTTTATCCCCTAAAATT
>CAZLMS010000103.1:2995-6830 GCA_964560645.1 uncultured Flavobacteriales bacterium
CTAAAATTTTAGAAGGATATTTACGAGTTAAGCAAAATAAAAACTTTTTTATGGAGAGCAATCTTCATTAACTTTGCTTTATCAAGTGTTTTTTTAGAACGATGTTTCAAAAAGAAATTGAAAAAATAAAAAATAAAATACAGGCATATCAAAACCAAGGATTAAAAATATTTGCCACATCTTCTTTTCAAACGCACAGCGTCCCTTTGCTACACATTTTGAGCAAAATAGACAATTCTATTCCTATATATTACACCAACACCGGTTTTTTGTTTCCGGAAACGTTAGTTTTTAAAGACACATTGGCAGAGCAATTTCAATTGAATATTATAGGACTAACCCCTCAAACACCCAAAGTTTTTCAGAAAGATAAAGACGGAAATTTTTTATTTACATCCAACCCCGATTATTGTTGTTACTTGAATAAGGTTCAACCGTTGGAACCTGTATTGGCAGAATTTGATGTGTGGATAAACGGAATTAGGGCAGACCAAAATGAAAATAGAAAAAACATGCAGGAAGAACAACTCTCGCCGTTTCATACTTTGAGGTATCACCCCATGTTGCATTGGACTTCAAAAATGATTTATACTTACATTAAAGAACACAATCTGCCGGCACACCCATTGGAAAAAGACGGGTATTTGAGTATTGGCTGCGAACCTTGCACCACCAAGTTTTTTGACTCGGGAAATGAACGAAATGCCCGATGGTTTGGAATGAACAAAACCGAATGCGGACTGCATACGGAACTTGTAAAAAAATGAAGGCATGAAAGTTTTAATAACCGGCGGAGCAGGATATATCGGAAGCGAGTTGCTTTATGGTTTGTCGAAAAACACTTCCGTTGAGGAAATTGTTTTGTACGATAATTTTTCCAAAGCAAATTACAATTTGTTTGTGGGATTGCGGAAACTTCCTTCAAAAAAAATCAAAGTAGTAGAAGCGGATATATTGGACACACGAACACTTCAAAAGTCTTTGCAAGGTGTAGATGTGGTGTATCATTTGGCAGCTCTGGTAAAAACACCTTTCACCGACGTAAATCCTCATTATTTTGAACAAATTAACAATTGGGGCACGGCACAACTGGTAGATGCCATAGAACAATCCTCTTCCGTAAAAAAACTCATAAATGTGAGCAGTGTATCGGTATACGGTGCCAACAGCATTGTAAAAGATGAGTATGAAGTTCCGCAGCCTAAAACAGCTTACGGCATATCTAAATTGAGAGGAGAAAAACATTTAATACGTCTTAAAAACAAAATAGAAGTTTATAATTTGCGATTTGGAAATGTGTTCGGATATTCTAAAAACTTGCGAATTGATGCAGTAGTCAATAAAATGATGTTTAATGCACATTTTCACCGTTTGGTACAAATTCACGGCAACGGAGAACAGAAGAGAGCTTTTTTGAACATGGAGTCGGCTATAGCCGTGTTAGAATATTTTACAGAAAACTCCTTGCCGTCAGAAACATATAATGTAGTCGAATACAATTATTCAATTAACGAGGTAGTGGAACACATTCGTTCACTATACCCCGACTTGGAATTTATATATGTTAATCAAGATGTAGTTATGCGTTCCTTGGAAGTGAAAGCATCCGAACAAATTTCTCAAATTTTATCTCCGATACCTTTTAAAGATGCCTTGGGCAAGTTTAAAGAAATGTTTACATTTTAGTATCCGTCCTATAATTTCCTTACTTTTGTCTTTCACAACAAATGTTTCCTATACAAGACACCATACCGTCAAGAACAGTTCCTATAGTGAACTGGTTGTTAATTATGCTTAATGTATTGGTTTTTCTTTTTGAATTAACCGTTCCGAAAGACCAAATAGAAGCGTTTTTCAGAGTCTATGCTCTGGTGCCTGCCAAGGTTTCTTCCGGCGAAATTGACAGTTTTTACCCTTTTATTACCAATATGTTTTTGCATGGAGGATGGGGACATTTAATAGGTAATATGTGGACACTTTATATTTTCGGAGATAATGTGGAAGACCGTATGGGACACGGTAAGTACTTGTTGTTCTATCTATTGTGCGGAATAGCAGCAAGCGGAACACATTACTTTTTATACAGCCATTCGGATGTGCCGGCATTAGGTGCTTCCGGGGCTATTAGCGGCGTGATGGGAGCTTATATGTTTTTATTTCCTTACAGTAGAATTATTTTCCTTATTCCTATTTTCTTTATGCCTTATTTTGTGGAAATTTCGGCATTTTTCTATTTGTTCATGTGGTTTGTCGGCCAATTGTTTAGCGGAACATTCTCTCTTATGCTTACCAACCAAGCCGTAGGAATAGCTTTTTGGGCACATATCGGAGGTTTTATCTTCGGAATGCTTACTTACAAAATATTCGCTTCAAGAAAATACCCGGAAGACAGACATGCAGACCAATATTATTTGAAATATAAAAACTATTATTGATGGACAACAAAGGTTTTGACCCGATTAGTATTTTTTGGCTTTTTATCATTATCAGCTCGCTTCAACCGCTGTTAAGGCAAAAAATGATTGAAGCCGCCAGAACCCGGCTTATTGCTCAAATCGAACGGAAGCGTAACAGCCGTGTAATTCTTATTGTTCACAGACAAGAATCCATGAGTTTTTTGGGAATTCCATTGGTAAAATATCTTACAATGGAAGACTCCGAAGATGTGCTTAGAGCTATAGAACTTACCGACCCTGAAAAAGATATAGACTTGGTTCTTCACACTCCCGGCGGACTGGTAATTGCCGCTTTACAAATAGCCAGAGCTATTCAAAACCGCAAGGGGAAAACCAGAGTTATTGTTCCGCACTATGCAATGAGCGGCGGCACATTGATTGCTTTGGCATCGGATGAAATTATTATGAGTCCTAATGCCGTATTGGGACCCGTTGACCCGCAATTGGGAGAATATCCCGGACCGTCATTAAAAAAACTCATCGAAACTAAGCCGATAGAAAAAATAGATGACAAAACGTTTATTATGGCAGATATTGCCGAAAAAGCAATCAACCAGCTCCAGGAGGCATTAAAAGAAATATTATCTAAAAATTATACTGCCGAGAAAGCAGAAGAGTTGAGTAAAAAACTTACCGAAGGCAGATGGACTCACGATTTTCCTATTACGTTTAAATTTGCTAAAGAATTAGGATTAAATGTGAAAGATGAAATTCCTCAAGAGTTTATGGAGTTAATGAGCATGTACAGCCAGCCTGTAAGAAAACAAAAAAACGTGGAATATCTCCATTACGACAACCACCGGCTTAAATCATAGTCAATCTTATTTTGTCAGTGCGAAGTGTTTTTCAGCCATTTCTTTAACCTGTTCTCCAATTGCCAAAGAGGCAGTGGCAGCCGGGCTGGGGGCATTGAGCACATGGATGCTGTTATCGGCATATTCAATTCTAAAATCATCCCGTGTATCGCCCTCTAAATTTAAAAGAAGCGCTCTTACACCTGCTCTTCCCGGTTTTAAATCATCCATTTCCAAAGAAGGGATAAGTCGTTGAAGGGTTTTTAGGAAAAGTTTTTTCGAAAAAGCTCTGCGATATTCGTCCAATCCGAATTTCCAATTCTTTAAAAATAATTTCCATGTGCCTTTATAGGTAAGTGCATCAATGGTATCGCGCAGACTGAAATCAGTTTTATTGTAGCCCTCCCGCTTAAACACAAATACCGCATTAGGACCACACTCAATATCACCGTTAACCATCCGGGTAAAGTGAACTCCCAAGAAAGGAAATGCCGGATTAGGCACCGGATAGATAAGATTTTTCACTTTATGTTTGGCTTTGTCGGTCAGTTCATAATAATCGCCGCGAAAACCCACTACTCTTTC
>CAZLMS010000104.1:0-6760 GCA_964560645.1 uncultured Flavobacteriales bacterium
CTTATATACAGAACCATTAAACGCAAAAAACTCGGTAAAAAAATAGTAGAAGTCAATCCTTCTACCGATATTATTCAAGAAATCAACAAAGAAGTGCAGCAATGGGCAGAAGACACTTCAAAAGAAATAGCCCAATTGGAAAGTCAGGAAAAGTTTAGGAGAGAATTTATAGGAAACCTTTCCCATGAATTAAAAACACCGTTATTCAATATTCAAGGATATATTCTTACCTTGCTCGAAGGCGGTTTGAACGATGAAAAAATCAACAAAAAATATTTGGAAAGAGCCGAAAAAAATATTGATCGGATGATTAAATTGGTAGAAGATCTTGACCAAATATCCAAGCTGGAAACCAATCGCGTGCAACTTAATATTGAAAAAGTAAATCTTAATCAACTGATTAAAAATGCTTTGGAGTCGTTAGAATATGAAATTCAGCAAGAAAACGTGAAGATTAAAACCCAATTTTTTAAAGAGCCTATTTTTGTTAAAGCCGATAAAGAAAAAATTCAACAAGTAATTATCAACCTTATATCTAACGCTATAACATACTCAAAACCTGAGGATAAAGTTGTAGAAGTCCGTGTACATGACATGGAAAACGAAGTGCTGGTAGAAGTAGCCGATAATGGAATAGGTATAGACGAAAAACATTTGCCTCGGTTATTTGAACGGTTTTACCGGGTAGATGAAAGTCGCAGCAGACACATGGGAGGCTCCGGATTAGGGTTGGCTATAGTAAAGCATATTATTGAGGCACACAATCAAACTATTAACGTAAGAAGCACTCCCGGAGTGGGTTCTACTTTTGCTTTTACGCTTGAGAAGGCTTAATTTTTCACACTACCACGTTTACTATTTTCTTAGGTACTACGATTACTTTTTTAGGCGACTTTCCTTGCAGCCATTTTTGAGCTTGTTCGTTTGAAAGCACTTCTTTCTCAATCTGTTCTTTAGACAATTCTACCGGAAGTTCTATTTTAAAACGCATTTTCCCGTTAAACGAAACCGGATACACATGGGTATTTTCTTGTAAATATTTTTCATCGTAAGCAGGAAATGGAGCCTGTGTAATACTGTAATCGTATCCGAGTTTTTGCCATAATTCTTCCGCAATATGCGGTACGTAAGGAGATATTGCAATTACGAGCGGTTCCAAAACATCTCTTTTATTACATTTGATTTGAGAGAGTTCGTTTACACAAATCATAAACTCCGAAACTACTGTATTGAGCGAAAACCTTTCGATGTCTTCCGTAACTTTTTTTAGTGTTTTATGTAAAATTTTCAATTCTTGATTTGAAGGTTGTTCTTCGCTTATTTCAAAGTTTCCGCTCGGATGAAACAAACGCCATAATTTTTTCAAAAAACGATGAGTTCCCTCAATTCCCTTGGTATCCCAAGGTTTATGTTGTTCAATAGGACCTAAAAACATTTCATATAAACGGAGCGTGTCGGCGCCGTATTCTTCTATTAAATCATCCGGATTTACCACATTGAATTTCGATTTGGACATTTTTTCCACTTCGCTGCCACAAATAAATTTTCCGTCTTCTAAAATAAATTCCGCATTTTGAAATTCATCCCTCCATTGTTTAAATTTTTCAATGTCAAGCACGTCTCCGTTTACCAAAGAAACATCTACGTGAATCGGAATGGTTTCGTATTGGTCTTTTAAATTGAAAGAAACAAAGCAATTCGGATTGTCTTTCAGGCGGTATGCCAACTTGGAGATGCCTTGAATCATTCCTTGGTTGATGAGCTTTTTGGCAGGTTCGTCAAACGGAATGTATCCGAGGTCGTATAAAAATTTAGTCCAAAAACGAAAGTATAATAAATGTCCTGTGGCATGTTCTGCACCGCCCACGTAAAAATCCACGTTTTGCCAATAATCTACCGCTTCTTTACCTACAAATTCGGTGTCGTTTTTCGGATCTTCATACCGAAGATAATACCAGCTTGAGCCTGCCCACCCGGGCATGGTATTGGTTTCGAGCGGAAATCCTTTATAAGTCCAATTTTTAGCTCTTGCTAAGGGAGGCTCTCCTGTTTCGGTAGGTAAATATTTATCCACTTCAGGCAGTTTTAAAGGCAGGTCCTGCTCATCCACGGGATAAGGAACACCTTCTTTGTAGTAAACGGGAATAGGTTCGCCCCAGTATCTTTGGCGGCTAAACACCGCATCGCGTAAACGATAATTGATTTGACGCTCTCCGAGATTTTGTTTTTCAATTTCTTCAATAGCTTTCCGAATGGCTTGTTTTACTTCTAATCCGTTTAAAAATCCGGAATTGATAATTTTTCCTTCTTTCGCTTCATAAGCTTCGGACGAGATGTCTCCCCCCTCCACTACTTGCTTAATAGGCAAGTTGAAATGTTTGGCAAAGGCATAATCGCGGCTGTCGTGAGCAGGCACAGCCATTACGGCACCGGTTCCGTAACCGGCTAATACATAGTCGCTAATCCAAACCGGGATTTTCTCTTTTGTAAACGGGTGTATGGCATAAGCTCCGGTAAAAACACCACTTATGGATTTCGTATTACTGATTCTATCTCGTTCGGTTTTGCGAAGTGTTTGTTCAATATATTTTTTTACTTCTTCTTTTTGTTCCGGAGATGTAATTTGTTCCACCAGTTCATGTTCGGGAGCTAATACCATAAATGATACTCCCAAAATGGTATCGGGGCGGGTGGTAAATATGTCTAATTGTTTTCCGTTTTCCAAGCGAAAATGAACCAATGCTCCCTCACTTTTTCCAATCCAGTTTCTTTGAATTTCTTTAATAGGTTCAGGCCAATCTATCTTTTCTAAATCTTTCAATAACCGTTCGGCATAGGCGGTAATCCGCATAATCCATTGTTTCATTTTCTTCTGCACCACAGGATAGCCTCCTCGAATACTTAACCCGTCTTTCACTTCGTCATTGGCTAATACGGTTCCTAATTCGGGACACCAGTTTACGGTAGTTTCCGCCAAGTAAGCCAAACGGTATTCCAATAAAATTTCTTGCTGTTTTTTTTCAGAAAAAGACTGCCACTCCCGAGCCGTAAATTTAGTTTTACAAGTGGTTGCCGCATCTACGGATATGTTGCCTTCTTTGTTAAATGTTTCAATAAGCGTATGAATCGGTTGCGCCTTGTCAAGTTTGTTATTATACCAAGCATTGAAAAATTGAAGGAAAATCCATTGAGTCCATTTATAATATTGTGGATCTGAAGTTTTCACCTCCCTGCTCCAATCGAAAGAAAATCCTATTTTATCGAGTTGTTCTCTATAACGTTTAATGTTTTTTTCCGTTGTAACAGCCGGATGTTGCCCGGTTTGAATGGCATATTGTTCTGCGGGAAGCCCGAAAGAATCATAGCCCATGGGATGCAGCACATTAAAACCTTTTAATCTTTTATATCGTGCCAATATATCCGAAGCAATATATCCCAAAGGATGCCCCACATGAAGCCCTGCTCCCGAAGGATAAGGAAACATATCCAATACATAATATTTAGGCTTTGACCGGTCAATTTCTACGTGATAAGTCTGATGCTCGGTCCAGTATTTTTGCCATTTTTTTTCTATTTCATGAAAATCGTAACTGCTCATAATATCGGAAAAGTTTAACAAAACTGCAAATTTAGAGGAATAAGCTATACTTATTAAACTTTTGTTTTAATTTGTCATTTAGAAATAAAACGACGGATATGAACATAATCATTGCCGGAGCCGGAGAAGTAGGTAGTTTTTTGGCAAAATTACTGGCAGAAGAATCTCAAAACACTTATATAATTGATTCAAATAGTAAGAAACTTGAAAAAATCCGAAGTCAAGCTGATGTAATTACCATTGAAGGTGATGCCAAATTAGTTTCCGTATTGGAAGAGGCTAAAATTAAGGATTGTGATATGCTTATCTCGGTTACTTCCAGCGAAGAAACCAACTTTGTAATTTCTGTTATAGGAAAAAAATTAGGTGCTAAAAAAACCATCGTGCGTTTTGATAATGACGAATTGATAGACCTTAACGAAACCGTAGCGTTTAATGACTTAGGAATAGATTTTATCGTTTCTCCGGTAGATTTGGCGGCAAAAGAAGTAGCACGGCTAATTCGTCATCAGTCTTTTACGGATAATTTAGAGTTTGATGACGGAAAACTGGTCATTTTCGGAATCAATATAGACATTCAATCCTCCATTGTCGGAAAAACATTTCAAGAAGCGATTTTTGAAAAAAACAACGATAATTTCAGCTTGTTTTTAGTAAAACGAAATAATGTTACATTTTTCCCCAAGCCGGGCGGAAAAATATATCCGGGAGATACTTTCTATTTTGCCGCAAAAAAAGATTACGTTTCGGCGGCATTGGAACTTTGTAATAAAAAATTGATTGAAATTAAAGATTTAATGATATTGGGAGCCAGTAGAATAGGTATAAAAGTGGCTAAGATGCTCGAAAAAGATTACCACATTAAATTTATTGAGATAAATGAAGAAAAATGTGAGAAATTAAGTAGGGAACTCGAAAACACTTTGGTTTTAAACATAGACGGCAGAGATATTGATGCACTGGAAGAAGAAGGATTGGACCAAACCGATGCATTTATTGCTCTTACCGGCGATTCCGAAACAAACATTATGACCTCTTTAGTAGCTAAATATCATGGAGTTGCAAAAACCATTGCCCGAATAGAAAATGTAGATTATATTCCGCTGTCGCAAAAAATCGGAATTGACTCTTTAATTCATAAAAAACGAATTGCGGCAGCCAACATTTTCAGATATATCCGTAAAGGAAGAGTTCAAGCCCTGGAAGTGCTTCACGGTATTATCAATGCAGAAATCATAGAATTTGTAGTTGCAAATGATTCTAAGGTCGTTAATAAATATCTGTCCAAAATCGGCTTTCCCGAAGAACAATCTACTGTAGTTGCCATTATTCGTAGCGATGAAGTATTGATGCCCCACCAAGACATTCAAATTTTAAATGGCGATAAACTTATCATCTTTACACGCTCGAGCTGTGTAGGAAAACTTGAAAATTTATTTTCGTAACTTATGAAAGATAAAAAGCTTATCAACTTCAAGGTAGTCGGCAGAGTTGTAGGACAGCTGATTTTAATTACCGGTTTGTTGATGTTGTTGAGTATTCCTGCCAGTCTTTACTATGGCGGAGACGACTTAACGGCAATTGTGGTATCAAGTGTCATTACGATTTCCATAGGATTTATTGTGTGGAGAGAAAACCGAAGCGAAGAAAATGCCGAAATAAAAAAACGAGAAGGATATTTAGTGGTTTTTCTCGGGTGGCTAAGCATGTCTGTGTTTGGAACCATGCCCTACCTCATAAGCGGTGCTATCCCCAATGTAGCAGAGGCTTTCTTTGAAAGTATATCCGGCTTTACCACCACCGGCGCATCTATTTTAACAGACATTGAATCTTTACCGAAAGGAATATTATTTTGGCGAAGCACTACTCAATGGATAGGCGGATTGGGAATTATTGTACTTACCATTGCCATATTACCGCTGTTGGGTATTGGAGGAATGGAACTTTTTGCTGCCGAAGCCCCCGGGCCAACTAAAGACAAAATACATCCTCGAATAAAAGAGACCGCCAAAAGATTGTGGGCAATATACATAGCTATGACACTTACGGAAGTAGCCCTTTTATATATAGCGGGAATGAGTTTATACGATGCTTTTTGCCATGCTTTTACCACTTGTTCCACAGGAGGATTTTCCACCAAAAACGCAAGTATTTCCGCTTTTAACAACCCGGTATATGAAACCATAATTATCATATTTATGTTTTTGGCAGGAACAAATTTTAACCTGATATATTTCGGAATAAAAGGACGTTTTGATAAAATAAAAAACAACGACGAGTTTAAATGGTATTTGATATGGGTTATAGCTTTAATATTGATTCTGACACCGGTAATTGTTTACAACGTTAAAGTAGATTTTTTAACCGCATTCCGGCAGGCTGCTTTTCAGGTGGTTTCTATTGTTACCACCACCGGATATGCTACGGCAGATTATGAAATATGGGGCGGATTTGCCTTAACGGTTTTTTTCTTATTGCTTTTTTCCGGAGGGTCGGCAGGCTCTACCAGCGGAAGTATCAAAATTGTACGGATAGCATTATTGGCTAAAAATACCATTAACGAATTTAAAAGACGGCTACACCCCAAAGCCGTAATTCCCGTAAAAATGGACAAAACCATAGTTCATCAAAGTATTATATATAACCTTATGGCTTTCATTTTTTTATATTTATTAGTGTTTGTGATAGGCAGCGTAATAATGGCAAGTTTCGGTTTAGATATACTTACGGCATCCAGTGCGGTTGCCACTTCGCTTGGCAATGTGGGTCCCGGCATTGGAACTATTGGTCCTACCGAAAACTTTCATCATTTGCCCGACCTTGGAAAAGTATTTCTCGGTTTTTTAATGTTAGTAGGCAGATTGGAATTATTTACCGTAATTCTTATCTTCACTCCGTATTTTTGGAAGAGGGGATGATTTAGAAAGGGTATTTCAAAATATTACGGAAGTAATTTAATAGCAGACAATAATGTTTTTTTGATAGTTAAACTTTACGGATTTTCTCTAGCGTCATTTAATTTCTTGGAAAGTTTCTGATTTTCTTCTTTCAATAATTCAATCATATTCTCCTTTTCTTGTAACAACCTTTCATATAATTCTTTTACAAATTGTATTTCGGTATTATTAAAAGTGATACATTTTTCTCCTTTTTGTTGTACGA
>CAZLMS010000105.1:0-6691 GCA_964560645.1 uncultured Flavobacteriales bacterium
GTCCATTATTGTTTATTTCGTAGAATTCGCTGTTTAATCCGGAGCGATAGGCGTACAATACATTTAAATCTATGGAAGTCATATTATCCACAATATAAGAAAGTCTGATGCCGAATCCGGGAGTAATTGAAATGTGGTCTTTCGATATTCCGGTATTTACCAATCCGTCGTAGGCAGAAACTGCGGCAACTGCTCCTAACGAGGTTTTTCTTAAAAAGTTCAAACGGTCTCTCAATGGGATTCTTTGTGCGCGTTTTTCTTCTTTTACCATTGCTTTGTATTCCTTTAATTGTTGTTTCCCGTATTCTTTGGATAAGTAAACTTTATATGCCGGCAAAAACATCATTTGGTTTAACTTGGTGCTTTTCTTTGCAGCAGGATAATACTTTTTGGGAATTTTGAAACTTAAAAGCGGTTTAGATTTTTTTTCTTCCGGCTTGGAAGATGCTTCTTTCAATGCTGTTTTTCGAGCTTTTTGCGGTAGAATCATTGCGGCGGAGGGTCTGGGTTTTCCTGCAGAAATCCATTGAATATCTTCAGCAGATTCTGTGGTTTGTTGTGTTGTTTTAGTAAATGTATTTGAACTTTTCGCAGCAGGAATGTCTTGATTAACTGTTGTTTCTTCCGTTCTATTACCGGAAGAGGCTTGATGTTTATTTGATTTTATTTCGGGAGATAACGCAGGTGTTTTTGTTTCTTCTGCAGCATTAACGGGAGCCGAAGGTTTAGAAGACGGTTTCCAATTGTAAAAATTTAAACCTGCCGTTACAAGAACAGCTATGGTTAAAAATGTCCCGAAAAACCAAAGAGCCGCACGTTTTTTTCTCTTTTTTTCCAAGAGTTGCTCCATTTTTTCCCAAGCCGCATCGTTATATTCCGTGCGATAGGAATAAAGCTTATCTTTAAAAATCTTGTCTATGTGGTGTTTATCCGACATTGGTTTGTACTTTGTTTTGTTTGTTGATAATCATTTCTTTCAATTGGCTTCGTGCCACGGACACATGCCATTTTGACGTGCCTACGGATATATTAAGCATTTCAGCTATTTCTTTATGAGAAAACCCGTCTATTGCAAACAGGTTAAATACTTTGCGCGTTTCCTTAGGTAGTTTTTGAATAAGTAGTAAAAGCTCTTCCGCATCCATTTCCAAATCGGCAGAATTATACCCTACTCCGTGATTTTGTGTGGATTCCGAAAAATCAACCGAATCGGTTTTTTCGCTTAACCGCTTGTTTTTACGATAGTCATCAATTAAAGTGTTTATCATAATGCGTCTAATCCACATATCAAAAGGAATATGCGATTTGTTTTTTTGATAATCTTTTAAGTGGCTAAGTATTTTCATAAAACCGATGTTTACCATTTCTTCGGCGTCTTCTTTGTTGTTTTTATATCGAAAGCAAATACCCATTAAAAATCCATAGCACAGCTTGTAAAGTTTAAATTGTGCCTTACGCTTGTTTTTTATGCAGCCGTGTATTATTTCTTCCGGAATAAGCATTAACAGTTTCATCAATCAAACGTCTAAATTAAAAAAATCTACGACTTATTAACAATTTTGCGTGCTTTTGTTAATAAACACGATGTTTATTGCTTGCAGGTTGGGCAATTTGAGGATTTTGTTTGTATTTTTGCAAAATAAATTGACTTTATGGAAATTACCGTTTGGATAAAAATTAAAAATCAATTCATCAAAGAGAAGAATATTCGCGGTATTGCACGGCATTTCGATAAAACTCGAATTATGCGTATTGTAGGGGATGATGTTATTGTAGATGTGCCGTATGAAAAGCTAAAAAAGATTATTAAGCTATAGTCCCAATACGGTGTCTGCCAAAGCAAGTTCAGACCATTCCCACGGAGTAATCACAGACTTGTCGGTATACTCTTTTAACTTGTTTTTAGTAGTATTGCCAATAGCAATAACGGTAACATTTTCGGGGAGTTTGTTCATTTTGAAGAACGCTTCGACGTTAGAAGGGCTTGTAAATATTGCAATGTCATAATTTTCATCAATTCTTTGCGGATTAGGAACAGTTTTATACAGAATCAAATTTTCCACCTTGCAGTATTTTTCTATGAATCGTTGAATAGTTTGCTTGGATTTGTCGGAAGAAGGAAAAACAACTTTTTTACCTTTGGCATATTCTACAAAGGCATCTGCTATTTGAGAATGATCATCGGAGTTGCCCACAAAAGCGGGATGAATGCCTTTCTTTAAAAATTCCGTTGCCGTGGATTTTCCGATGCAGGCAATATTTACACCTTTTACGTGTTGTTGCTTTTCCAACCATATTTTAGCCGCATTTTTCGAGGTAAAAAACACCCACTCCGCTCCCGTTTGATAATTTTCTACGGGTTGTTCTTCTATGGCAATTAAGGGTTTTTCTATTATTTGACATTGATTTTTTTGAAGAAGCTTTTTAAAAGCGCTGTCGCTTTCCAATCTGCGGGTAATCAACACTTTTTTGGGTTGAGGTTGTCTAATAAGTTTCACGGCTTTGTTTACCAGCTCTTCGGGAGAAGTCCCGTAAATATAAAATCTTTTAAGCGGCGATTCCACAGACGGTGCATAGCTTACAAATACTCGATAGTTTTTTTCTTTTTGTTCGCAAAATACACCTAACGGCAGTTGACATCCTCCGTGAAGCGCTTTAAGAACCGCCCTTTCTATAGAAATATTTTGTTGCACTTCGGGGTGATGAATTTTTTGTAAGAGCAAGTCAAGTTCTTGGTTGTCTTTACGAATTTGATAGGCCAAAACTCCTTGTGCCGGTGCAGGTATAAAAACTTTAGGGTCGTATGGAATTACGAAAAAATCGGATAAATCTGTTTTTAGGCGGTTTACTCCTGCTCGTGCCAAAACAATAGCGTCGTATTGTTGTTGTTTTAATTTTTGGATTCGTGTGGGGACATTTCCTCTCAAATCTTTTAAGACAATATCGCTTCGATAAAACAAAAGTTGGGTTTTCCTCCTCGCCGAAGAAGTTCCTATTATTGCATTGGGTTTAACCATTAACGGCATGCTTACGTCAAAAGCATTTTTGTTGATAAGCATAATTTCGGAAGGGTCTTCGCGATAGCTTACGGCTGATATTTTCAGCAGAGGGTGTTCGGTGGTTTCCAAATCTTTATGAGAATGTACGGCAACGTCTATTTCTTTGGTAATTAACGCATCTTCTATTTCTTTGGTAAAAAAACCTTTGCCTTCTATTTTATCGAAACTTAAATCTTGAATTTTATCTCCTTTGGTTTTAATGATTTTAATTTCGGAATCTATTCCGATGGACTTCAACTCCTTTTGGAAAAAGTTCGCTTGCCATAAAGCCAACTCACTGCCCCGAGAACCAATAATAATTTTTTTCACGATTTTTTAATGTTTTCCAACAAGATTTGCTTAGCCAATTTCATGGGTTCGGCGATGTATTTTTTTTCCATGTAGGAAATAATTTTTTCCAGAACTTCTTTAGAGTTAGGGTCTAAATCTCGTAATTCATTAGCATAGACTTCTTGTAGTGCTTTTTGTTTGATTTCTTTTATTTTGCGGGGAACATTTTGCATTTCCAGTTCCACACTTCTTATTTTGAAAAGCGACTCGTATTCTTTTAATCCTTCTTCAATAAACTCTTTGCAACGCGCTAATTCCTGTTTGCGATATTCAAGGTTTTTGTCGGCAAGTTGCTTTATGTAAGAAATGTCAACAAAATCCACATTAAACCGAGTTAAAACTTCCGGAGCTGTATCGTTGGGAACTGCCAAGTCCACAATGATTTTTTTTGACAACTCATTTTTTGTAAGTTGTTGGTATATTTCAGGAGTAATAACGGGTCCGGATGCGCCGGTGCAAGTAATCAGTGCATCAAACCCCTCTGAAAAATTTGCAAGTTCCGAAAGCGGAAAAGCTTTTCCGTTCCATTTTGAAGCAAGAGCTTGAGCTTTTTCCAATGTGCGATTAAAAACCGTAATATCGGTATATCCGTTTTTTACCAAAAAGTTTGTAAAAGCATAATTGGTTTGTCCTGCACCAATTACAAGAATTTTGGCATCATTCGGGAGGTTTCTCTTTTGAAATTCTTTGAAAGCCAAAGAAACTACAGAAACCGGTTTTTTGGAAATATTGGTGTGGGTGTATATTTTTTTTGCCGTTTCTACAGCGGTTTTCACAGCAAGACGGATATAATCTTTAGTTAATCCCGCCTCTTTACATTTTTCATACGATTTTCTAACCTGCGTAATAATTTCCCGCTCTCCTACTACCAACGAATCTATAGAAGACGCAACCTCAATCAGATGACGCACGGCATTTTCGCCTTCGGCAACTAAAATTTTAGAAGCAATTTTTTCTATTTTGCCTGATGGAATTTGTGGATTGATGTCTAGCAAAAGGGCTTTAACTTTCTCGGGAGAAAGTGTGTAATCTTCATTCGCATAAAACAAAAACTCCACCCTGTTGCACGTGGAGATATATAACAATTCATCCGCATTTAAGCGTTTTTTAATATTATGGAGAACGGAAGAAAAAGTTTCATCATCAATATGAAAATAACCGATGTTATCAAGTCCGACGGTTTTATGGGTAAGTGCTATGAGCTTGATTTTATTCACGGTTTGCAAATCTATAATTCGATTTTCAAATAATTGTCATAGAATTGTCATGAAACTTGAAAAATGACAAAAATCACCATGTAACGCATTTCTTTTGTATTTTTGATTGCTTAAATCCTGTTATGAAAAAGTTTTGGGGGATATTGTTTTTTTGTTTGAATGCGGTTTTGGCAATGCCGCAATGCGGTTTTATTATCAACGACAATGTTACCGATGCATCTTGTTACGGATATACTGACGGAGCCATTACTTTAAGCATAAGCGGGGGAACTTCTCCTTATACTTTTATTTGGAGTAACGGTGCTACTACACAAAACATTTCGGGAGTTGCTGCCGGAAATTATTCTTTAACCATTACCGATGCCTCTCCGTGTACGGAAACATATTTTGCATCGGTCAATCAACCGTCTAAAATTATTGTTTCGGGAAATACTCAAAATGAAACCTGTGAACAATCTAACGGGTTTATTGATGTTACGGTTCAAGGAGGTGTTTCACCATATTCTTACAGTTGGAATACCGGTGATGCTTCAGAAGATTTAAACAATATACCTTCAGGCTCATATAATGTAACTGTTACAGATAATATCGGATGCTTCGAAACAGCTCCGTTTACGATTCAAAGAATAGAAAATATAACTGTTATTAACACTTCGGTAACAAATACCGATTGCAATGCTTCTAACGGAAAAATTGAAGTAACATCAGTAGAAACAGGTACGGCACCTATAAATTATTCGATAGACGGAATTAATTATTCCACATCTAATGTGTTTGAGAATCTTTCTAAAGGCGTTTACTCTGTGTATGTGGTGGACAACCTTGGATGTAAAGACACGACTCAAGTAATTGTAAAAGAGCCGGAATCTCCTTCTGTGGTGTCATCTGTTGATTTTCCTCCTTGTGCCGAAACAGGCACGGTTACTTTCAGCAAAGACTCTTCGGGAGCAGAACCGTTTACTTATTCGGTTGACGGAAGTGATTTTTCTTCCGAAAACACTTACGAAATGACGGCAGGAGTACATTCTGTGGTAGTGCAAGACGCTAACTTGTGTTACGACACTTTGGAAATAGTATTGGCAAATACCTGTCCCGAAATAAAAATCAGTGTAATGTTTTCTCCCAATGGCGACGGAATTAATGATTATTGGACAATTTTAAATATTGACCAGTTTCCGAAGAATCAAGTGAATGTATATGACCGGTGGGGACAGTTGGTATATAGAAAAAACAATTATGACAATTCTTGGGACGGAAAAGTAGCCGGAAAAATTATCCCTGCTTCCGGATATTATTATGTGGTTTATTTGGATAAAGACAATCCCGATGTAGGCACATACACAGGGAGTTTAGATATTTTAAAATGAAACCAATTATATATTTCATAGCGATTGTTTTTCCTTTGTTTGTTTTTTCCCAACAAACGGAAACCTATTCAAGATATAACTTTCAGCGTTATGCCATCAATCCGGCTGTGGGAGGAAGCTCTTCCTGCTGGGACATCAGAACGGGATACAGAAAGCAATGGCTAGGATTGAAAAACCAGCCTACAACACTCATGTTTAGCGTTCATAAACAATTGGGATATGACGAAACAATAAATGAATACGCATCAGTAAAGCACGGAATGGGAGTATATGTATATAGAGACCAATGGGGACATTTTCAATCAACAGCGCTAAATCTTTCTTATGCCATTCATATAAGAGTGAACCGAAAACATTATTTATCAGCAGGAGTTTTTGTAGGCGTTAACCAAATGGATTGGAGGATTCCTTTGGATATGGCGGATTATGAATATTTAGATACTAACGACCCCTTGTTGTCTAACGGAGTGGCTATGGTGCTTCCCGATATTTCGCCCGGTATATATTATTACTCCAAAAAAAGCTGGGTAGGTCTTTCCGCCAAACACATCTATAAACTTAAAATGAGCGGTTTCGGAGGGCAAATAGGCAGCCCCAGTCCTTTTAATCCGCAATTGTATTTTTTTGCAGGAAAACAGATTGACGCCAAAGGATACGACCATTCGTGGATACCTTCCGTTCACGTGAAATATTCGCCTATTACGGTAATGCCTTCGGT
>CAZLMS010000106.1:0-6656 GCA_964560645.1 uncultured Flavobacteriales bacterium
AATATCTTCAAGCCAAAAACCAAAAAGAAACTCTGGAAAAAAAACTTGCCACTCTCCAAACACAATTAGATAAATATAATGTCCGCGCACCGTTTGCCGGCGTGGTAGATCAAATATTTCCAAAAGAAGGAGAAAGTGCCAATCCGGCAATGCCTGTGGCAAGAATTATCAACATGAACCGGGCTTATATCAAAACGGACGTTTCCGAAGATTACATTACCGTCATAAAAAAAGGAACTTATGCCAAAATATATTTTCCCTCATTACAAAAAACTGTTGAAACAACTGTGAAATATGCCGGAAATTACATCAATCCGCAAAACCGTACTTTTCAAATCACACTGGAACTGCCCAACCAAAACAATGAAATAAAACCCAACATGCTGGCAGACATAGCAATTAAGGACTACGAATCGGACAGTGCTATTGTAATTCCCTCTCATTTAATTCAAGAAGACCGGCACGGAAATGCTTTTGTATATGTATTGGACCAAAATAAAGCCAAGAAAATAAACATAGAAACCGGAAAATCCTACAAAAACAAAGTAGAAATATTAAAAGGCTTAAACGGCAACGAAATACTAATTGACAAAGGTGCCAGAAGCCTCCAAGACGGCGATGAAGTAAAAGTTGTAAATGAATAAACTCTCCGAAAATGCCAACCAATAAAAAATTGATAGAATTTAAACTTACAACACTATCCGTAAAAAATGCCACTACGGTTTTTGTTCTTACGGCTATCATCCTTATTTCCGGATTTATCGCCTACCTCCAAATGCCTCGCGAAAGTTTTCCCGAAGTAGATATGCCTACCATATACATTGGCGTCGCATATCCGGGGAACTCCCCCCTAGACATCGAAAAACTTATTACCCGACCTATCGAAAAAGAACTCAACACCATTAGCGGCGTAGATGAAATTATTTCCAACTCTATTCAAGGGTATTCTTCCATTCAAGTAAAATTCGATTTTTCCGTAACTCCCGACAAAGCTCTCCAAAAAGTAAAAGACGCTGTAGATAAAGCCAAAAGTGACCCTTCGTTTCCCGACGACCTCCCCGCCGACCCCAACATTTTTGAAATGAACTTCTCCGAGTTGATGCCCGTGATGAATATTAACCTTTCCGGAGATTTTTCTCTGGAGATGCTCGAAGATTACGCCGAATATCTGGAAGATAAAATCGAACAACTGCCCGAAATTACCAAAGTGGAAATTCGCGGCATTCAAGAAAAAGAAGTGAAAGTAATTGCCGATGTAGATAAAATGGAGGCAATGAATATTAGCTTTAGAGATATTGAAAATGCCATCGGGCAAGAAAATATGAGTATCTCCGGCGGAGAAATTTTAATTGACGGTATTCGACGCTCCATCAACACCAAAGGAGAATTTGACGATTGGCGAGAAATCGAAAATATTATTGTAAAACGCCAACGAGGCAACATCGTTTACTTAAGAGACATTGCCACCGTAAAATTTGAAGAAAAAGAAAAAGAATCTTTTGCCCGCGAGTTTACCAACCCTGTGGTAATGCTCGATATTTTTAAAAGAAGCGGAGAAAATCTCATCATTGCATCCGAAAAAATCAATAAAATAATTAAAGAAGCACAAAAAAACTATCTACCCGAAAATCTTACCATTACTATTACTAACGACCAATCGTCAAGAACCAAAAAACAAGTAAGCGACCTGGAAAACAGCATTATTTTCGGAATGTTACTGGTAATTGCCGTACTCATGTTCTTTTTAGGACTTCGCAACGCTCTGTTTGTGGGAATTGCCATACCAATGTCCATGTTTATGTCTTTCATGATATTGGGTGCCATGGGCATAACCCTTAATTTCATGGTGCTTTTTGCATTGATTTTAGCACTGGGAATGCTGGTGGACAACGGAATCGTAATCGTGGAAAATGTGTACCGCCTGATGAGCGAAGGATATACCAAAAAACAAGCAGCCATATACGGTGCCGGTGAAGTGGCTTGGCCCATTATTTCTTCTACGGCAACCACGTTGGCGGCATTCTTGCCCTTGGCTTTGTGGCCCGGAATGATTGGTAAATTTATGAAGTTCTTGCCATTAACTTTAATTATTGTATTGAGTTCATCTCTTTTTGTAGCACTGGTAATCAATCCCGTATTCACTTCGATTTTTATGAAATTAGGCGTAGAAACCCCTAACAAAAAGAAAACCGTTTTGATTTCTGCCGGAATGATTTTATTGAGCGTGTTGATGCACTTCGGAGGTGTTTTAACCTTAGGACATTTGCTCGGTTTTGCAGGAATATTGGGGCTGCTCAATTTGTTTGTATTCTTACCTGTTACTCGTTTTTTCCAAAACAAACTGTTACCATGGTTAGAAGAAGTTTACGAACGGTTTTTAACTTTTGCCTTAAGCAACAAAAAACCTTATGCTTTCCTTTTCGGGACATTTTTATTACTGATTTTCTCTTTCTTTTTAGTTGCCACGTTTACTCCCAAAGTAAATTTCTTTCCCGTAAACCAACCCCAATATCTCAACATTTTCATTGAAATGCCTATCGGAACGGACATTGAAGAAACCAATAAATTCACTCAAAAAATTGAAGATAAGCTAATGCGTTTCTTTGATGAGGAAATAGAATGGAACGGAGAAAAAATAAAGAGAGGATTTATTGTGGAATCGTTGATAGCCCAAGTAGGTAAAGGCACTTCCGACCCCTCAAGAGGTCCATCTATGGGAAACACACCTCACAAAGCAAGAATTGCGGTGTCTTTTGTTCCTTTTGAGGAAAGAAAAGGAATGAATACCAGCGATGTAATGAAACAAGTAAACCAACTTTTGAGCGGAATTCCGGGAGCTACCATTACAGTAGCCAAAAACGAGATGGGACCGCCTACCGGAAAGCCCATTAGTATAGAAATAAGCGGAGAAGATTACGATTTGTTGTTGCAAGATGCCGAACGTTTAAGAAAAATTATTGAAAGCTCTAATATTCCGGGAATTGAAAAACTCACTTTCGATATTGACGAAAACAAACCGGAACTCATTATTGAAGTGGACCGCCAAAAAGCCCGCCGTTTGATGCTCTCTACCGCTCAAATAGGAGCTGAAATCCGGACTGCTTTATACGGAAAAGAAGTTTCCCGCTACAAAGAAGGCGAAGACGATTACAAAATAATCGTACGTTTAGACGACAGCACCCGTTACAATTTGGAAAAGCTGATGAACAAAAAAATCACATTCCGCAATCAAATGACCGGAAAATTGCATCAAGTACCTATCTCGGCAGTAGCCAAACCTGTGAAAAAATCTACCTTGGGAACCGTAAAAAGAATAGACTTAAAACGTGTAGTTACCTTGCAATCCAACGTGTTAGAAGGATATAACGCCAACGAAATCGTGCAGGCTATCAAAAAGAAAATTGCGAATGTGCAATTGTCGGAAGGCAACCGGTTGAAATTTACCGGACAGCAAGAACAACAAGCCAAAGAAATGAGTTTCTTGAGTAAAGCCTTAATGATTGCCGTCTTTCTTATCTTCTTAATCATTGTGGCTCAATTTAATTCGGTTTCAGCGCCTTTTATCATTGTAACTTCAGTGGTTTTCAGTTTGATAGGGGTACTGCTCGGGTTAGTAATTTTCCAAATGGATTTTATAGTGATTATGACTATGATTGGAATTATTTCTTTAGCGGGAGTTGTGGTGAACAATGCTATTGTGTTAATTGATTATACCAAACTCATTATAGAACGAAAACGCTTGGAATTAGGGCTTTCCGAAAATGAAAACCTGCCATACACCGACATAATGAAAGCCATTGTGCAAGGCGGAAAAACCCGGTTACGACCGGTTTTACTTACAGCTATTACCACGGTTCTCGGATTATTGCCTTTGGCTACCGGAATGAATATCAATTTCATCTCCCTGCTAACCGACTTAGACCCTCAAATTTATTTCGGAGGAGAAAGTGTAATGTTTTGGGGTCCGATGTCATGGACAGTTATATTCGGCTTGTCTTTTGCCACCTTTCTTACTTTGGTGCTGGTTCCCGTAATGTTTCTTATATCGCTGAAAATTAAGTTGAAATTGGGCAAGGTGGTATAATCGCGTATCAAATCCAATCATTTTTCTAAATTTGTCATTAAACAATAGGTCTTATGAAAATTTTAATGGTTTGTTTGGGAAATATTTGCCGTTCGCCTCTGGCAGAAGGCATTCTACGCGATAAAGCTTTAAAAAAACAATTAAACATTAAAGTAGACAGTGCCGGAACAAGCGGTTATCATGTAGGGGAATCTCCCGACCCGAGGATGATTCAAACTGCCGGAGAATTTGGTATAGACATCTCTTATTTGCGAGCCAGAAAATTTCAAAGAGCCGATTTTAAAGAATTTGACCGCATCTATGTAATGGATGAATCTAATTATGAAGATGTTATTTCTTTAGCCGTAAATGACGAAGAAAGACAAAAAGTAGATTATTTACTAAATGCATCTTACAAAGGGCAAAATTTATCTGTTCCCGACCCGTACTTTGGAGGACAAGAGGGGTTTTACAAAGTATATAAGCTGGTAGAAGAAGCTTGTGAGGCGATTGTGCAAGAAGTGGAAAAAGAATTGCAAAGCATGTCATGAAAACGCTTTATATAATCCCTTCTTTAATCAGCGAGGGTAATAAAGACCTGTTTTTCCCACCTAACAATCTCACGTTTATAAAAAACACGGAAGCCTTTTTTGTAGAAAATTTGCGAACGGCACGTCGCTTTTTACGCTATCTTGACAACACCTTTCCCATTGACGACAAGCATTTTTTGGAATTGAACAAGCATTACGATAATCATGATGCCGTAATCAATTTGCTGAAAGATAACCGCTATCGAACTTATGGTATTATTTCGGAAGCCGGTTATCCGGGAATTGCCGACCCGGGTTCATTTATCGTTAAAAAAGCTCATGAATTAAACATAAAAGTAATTCCGTTAACAGGTCCTTCTTCTTTATTTATGGCATTATCTTCCAGTGGATTAAATGGCCAAAACTTTTGCTTTCACGGGTATTTGCCCGTAAAATCGCCTGCACTTTTTAAAAAAATAAAACAACTGGAAATCGATTCTAAAAAACATCAAAAAACGCAAATATTTATTGAAACTCCTTATCGAAATCAGGCTTTATTTCAAATGCTCACAAAAACGTTACAGGAAGACACTTTGTTATGTATTGCTTGCGACATCGGGAGTGCAAGAGAGTTTATATATACTCAACCGGTAAAAAACTGGAAAAAACAAAAGGTTGATATTCACAAGCGCCCGGCAGTTTTTTTACTACAAGCCGGAAATTAGCCGGGCTTCGATGACAAAAGGCTGATTAACGACCAAGCATTTAAATCAAAAATCGTATCAAATTAGTATTAGTAAATGTTTCTTATTTCGCCGCCTTTGCCGCCTCAAACATTTTGCGAACCGCTTTTTCGGGAAATGCTTCACCGGTATTGATATCTTGTATTTCGTAGTCTGTTCCGTTAATGTTTTTAACCATGTAAAAATGGTAAAACGGCTCCACATTAGAACCTTCAATATATTGCTTGTAAACTACATATCCGGGACCTTCCTCCAATATTTCCGCTTTATACAACAAGTCTTCTTTTAAATCGGACTTTTTTAAATCCAAATCGCCGCCTTCTGCCACTTGCATTTGAAAATATTTTCCGGCTCTGATTTCCACCGCACCCCAATCTTGTTCGGTAATGTCTAAAGGGTTCATCGTAGTGTCCGGCACCGGAACGGTAATCGGAAAGCCGTATGCTTCCAGAGAAATTTCTACCATTCCTTTAGGAGCGGTTGTTTCTTGTTTAGATTCTTCTTCTCCTTGCTTTTCGCCCCCGCCGCCACAGGCGGTAAACATTACACTTGCTGCAAATGCCGATAAAATTAAAATTGTTTTTTTCATGTTTTTAGAAGTTTTGTCCATACAAAAATATAAATTCTTTTATAGCTTCTTCAAAAACCTTAAAACATCTGTTTCTTTTGGCAACGGTTTTTGTTCAAAGATTCGCCGGAACAGTGTTAAAGATAGTAAAGGAGCAGTCATGCACCCCTTTGTGCCCAACCCGTTAAATATAAACATGTTTTTAATTTCCGGGTGCGCTCCCAAAACAGGTCTCCGGTCTTTCATTGCAGGTCGAATACCTGCTCTTGCAGAAATTATTTCGGGAGGCTCGCCTATAAAATCTAAATATTTTTGAGTCAGTTCTTCTATGCCTTCTTTCTCTGGCTCCAAAGAAACATTGTGCCAATGGTAAGTAGCTCCAATCGTAAGTGTGTCTTTACCGGGCAAAATAAAAAAGTCTTTATTTACGGAAGTGGTTATTTGCCGATTATTGGCAACCGTTAACACCTCGCCTTTAGTAGGAACCATGGGAATTTGCTTAAAAAACGGATTATGAATTACTTGATACCCTTCGGCAAATATTATTTTTTCCGCCCGAATGTTTTTGTAGCAAACCCCCTCTCCTATGAGCTCAAGTTGTTTATAGTCAAAAGGTTCTTTTATAATACTGTCTTTAAAAAACCGCTCAAGGGCATTTAAAAAAAGTGGAGTGTGAAGTTGGAAAACATTTTTAACCAATCCGGCATCAAAGGTTTTTGTGCCAATTCTGATTTTTGTAATTTCTCCGATAT
>CAZLMS010000107.1:0-6634 GCA_964560645.1 uncultured Flavobacteriales bacterium
GAATAGGAAAGTGGGTATTTAAAAATAAAGATGATGTTATTGAAAAAGAACAAGTATATAAAAACGGTAAGGTGGTTAGTGAAAAGACCTATTAATCTTGCATTTGTTTTAATTCTTTTATTTAGTTTTCAAATGAAAGCCCAGGAATCTATCTACGATATTGAAGTAACTACTATTGACGGCGAAGTTATTAAGTTGGAAAAGTTTAAAGGAAAAAAGCTGTTGATTGTAAATACCGCTTCCAAATGCGGATATACTCCTCAATATGAAGAGTTGGAAAAACTTTATGAAAAATATAAAGACCAATTGGTGGTTTTGGGATTCCCTTGCAATCAGTTTGGCGGGCAAGAACCCGGAAGTGAAAAGGAAATTAAAACATTTTGCACTAAAAATTACGGAGTTACTTTTCCTATGTTCAGTAAAATAGACGTGAAGGGAGAAAATCAGCATCCTTTATATCGTTGGCTTACCGAGAAGGAGCTTAACGGTGTGGAAAGCAGTAAAGTAAAATGGAATTTTCATAAGTATTTGATTGACGAAAACGGACGTTATATAGCCCATTTTCCTTCGTCCGTAAAGCCTATGAGTGAAGAAATTCTTCGTTACTTGCAACATTAAATAAAAACGCCTCAAAACTGAGGCGTTTTTTCAATTTATTAGTCCGTAACCCCCGGAATATTGAGAGGAAGAAGAAAATACTCTATCGGATTTCGTTTTTCGTGATTGAGAATATTGACAAATTCTTTCATGCTTTCGTTCCACGCATATTGAAATTCTTTGTCGGTTTTTTCTTCTATGAGCTTTCTGATTTCTTCCAGTTGCTCGTTAATTAATTTTTCTTTATATTCTTTGGCAGCCATGTATTTGAAAATCTCATCATAATACTTATCGAAATTTTTAGAGGCTAATTCAAAATAGTCTTTCATTAAAGGGTCGGAAGAGTATTTTGAAAAGAAGGTTACTCTTTCGGCAATTTCTTTTTCCTGCGGTTCTACATAGCCGTCTTTCATGGCGGAAAGATAAGCCAATAATGCAGGGGCTTTGGCTATTTTTTCTCTTTCAAAAGGCAGCAGGTTTTTTAACGGGTCCATAGTTTTTAATTTAAAAATGGTTGAATACTTTGAATAATTTGTTCTTTGGGCATTACACCGGATTGTCGCCACACGATTTGTCCTTTTTTGAACAAAATCATGGTAGGCACACCTCTAATGCCGTACACTGCAGCGGCTTGCTGATTTCTGTCCACATCTACTTTAATAACTTTTACTTTCCCTTTTAATTCGTTAGCCACATCTTTAATGATGGGGGAAAGCATTTTACACGGTCCGCACCAATCGGCATAAAAATCTACCAACACAGGAGTTTCGCCGTTTATCAGTTCTTTAAATTTTGACATTTTACAATAGTTTTTGAATGATTTGATATTGAATTTTAGCAATTTGTCTATATCGAGGGTTGAGGTTTAATATCGTCAATTTCCAACCTTCATCGCTTAATAGCCAGTCTTCCACCACACAACCGTTGTTTTCAATATATACTTTTTTAAAGTGTTGTTGCACAGGTTGGTTTAAGGATTTTACAGAAGCGACGGCTCGTTCTACGGCTTCCGCTATGTCCTTTTGATTGTGTATGCCAAAGTTGCTTAATTCACTTGAACAATGGGTATAATAAGTGCTGTTTACACTGTCTATAAATTCGTCAATTATGGAAAACAGCGGGTTGTTTAGCGGAATCAAATTCATGGCTTTTTATTTTTTAAACGGTTGCTTTATGTTTTTGTTCATAAATAGCTTTTAGTTTTTCGAAAAGTTCTTTTTCTTCTGCCGATAAATCTGTCGGTATTTTTACATTTACTTCTACATACATGTCGCCAAATTGTCCCGGTAAATTATATTTTGGCATTCCTTTGCCTTTGAGTCTTAGTTTTTTTCCGGGTTGTGTGCCTGCCGGAATTTTTACTTTTACCGGACCGGTAAAGGTATTGACCTCTGCTTTTCCTCCTAAAACGGCAGTGTATAAATCAATGTTGATTTTTTGATATAAATCGTCGCCTTTTCTTTGATATAAGTAATGTTCGGGAATATGTATGTGTATGTATAAATCACCGTTTTCGCCGCCGTTAATTCCCGGAGCGCCTTTTCCTTTTACTTTGAGTTTTTGTCCGTCGTAAGAACCGGGTTTAATGTTGATTCTTATTTTGTTGCCGTTTACGTTAATAATTCTTGAAGTGCCGTGATAGGCTTCTTCTAACGTAATGGTAATATCGGTTTTGTAATCTTGACCTTTAAATGCCCGGGATTGGCGGGTATGTTGTTGCGACCCGAATCCGCTGCGTCTTCTGCCGCTTCCGAAAATAGTTTCAAAAAAATCTGAAAATCCCGATTCTCCGAAGATGTCGGAGGGGTCGCCTTCGTAATAATAATATGAGCCGCCGTCGTTTCCGGCTGTCCACTGCGACCAGTCAAATCCGCCTTGACCGCCGCTTTGTTGAAAGTTTCGCCAGTTTTCGCCAAGGGTATCGTATTTTTGGCGTTTTTCGTCATCGCTTAGTACTTCATACGCTTCGTTAATTTCTTTAAATTTAGTTTCGGCTTCTTTGTTTCCGGGATTACGGTCGGGATGATATTTTTTAGCCAGTTTTTTGTAGGCTTTTTTTATTTCGTCTTTTGTGGCGTTTTTGTCAACTCCTAATATTTTGTAATAATCTTTGTATTCCATCTCCTCTTACTTTCTTTCATTAAATGTGAGTACGGGATAATTGCAGTTGTTAATTAAGTCTTCGGCTACGCTGTATTTAAATAATTGGAAGAAACCTCTGTGTCCGTGTGTGGCTATTGAAACTAAATCAGCATCAATTTCCGACGCAAATTCGTTTACGCCTTTTACAATGGTTTCGCTGTTGTATATGTGTATTTCCGCGTTTTTTACGGGAACTTTTTGCAATATATCATTTATTTTTTGTTTACTGAATGATGTGCTTTCAAAAAATTGAGGCGTATTGACATACAACAGATGAATTTTTGCATCGAAAACGGATGCAAAGGTTGTAACGTCTTCTAATCCGTGAATATTTACGTTGTCTTCATAAAAGTCGGAGACGTACACGATTTTTTTAATGTCAAATGATTTGGGCTTTTGACGAAAGCTCAATACAGGGCAAGAAGCATTTCTGGCAAGCAATTGAGTGTGTGTGGCAAATAGTCGTGTGCCGCGAATACCTTCGTGTCCGTGGGTATAAGAAACGATTAAATCAATATTGTTTTTTTCGGCGTATTCATCCACTTCTTGCATCAGTAAATCCATGGTTATGTCGTAACGTGCAGTGATTCCTTGCTTTTGGAGTTTGTTAATTGTTTTTTGGAGTTTTTTTTCGCTTTCTGCTTTCTCTTTATTTATTACTTCGGAAAGAATTTCCATGTTGTATGCCAAGGGTACATCGCCGGTGGAAATGGTACTTAAATCCGCATAATCTCCCACATAAGCCACCAGATTGTGCATTAGAACGATTTCGGCATTTGTTTTTTGAGCAATATATGCTGCATAATCTACGGAGGCATCAGCCATTTTGGTTAAATCGGTCGGAACTAATATTTTTTTTACGGGTTTCATTTTAAGATTGCAGTTTGCTTAGATATTCTTTAAAAGCGTTTCTTAGTTTATTTCGTTCTTCTGCCAATCGTTTGGCTTCTTCTTCGTATTCAGGTTCTACGATACCGTCTTCATTTTGAAGTTCAAGCAATTGGTAATGAACGTCAATGTATTCGGAAACGATATTATACATTTTGTCGTCCAGTTGTTCTATTTCGTCCAACAATTCGTCGTTGGTCATTAAGGGAGCGTCAATAATTCCCAACGCTTGGGCAGCGCTCAACAATATTTCTCTTTCAATGTGAAATACATCAACTTCGGTAATGCTTCTTTTTTCGTCTTCCATAATTTTAGTCTTTTAGTAAATGTTGTTGTTTATCTTTTTTTATAACCTCGTCCAAGATAGTAAATAATTCTTTCTTTAAATTGATAAAGTTTGTTCTTAGGGCAGAAATTTCGTCTTCCAAACGGTTGTGTTCTTCTCTAAATGTTTCTTCATCAGCGGTTTTGTTTGATAGAACTTCTTCTATATGCAGCTCGTGTTTAAATACTTTTTCTTTGGCGTTTTTCAAAGCATGATTGCGTAGGTGGATAAGTTTATCCACAATTTGTCTCACTTTTTCGATATGTTCTAAGTCGGTGAGTTTAGGAAAATACCGGTCTATAAGGTCTTCAAATACACGAATTTCATCTTCCATAAATTCTATTTCCGATTTCCATTTCAAGTTAATTTGCCGAAGCTCTTCCATTGACGCTTCGAGAATATAATTGGTTTTTGGTCGGTATAATGCTTTCATGATTAGAATGTTTTAGTTTGTTTCGGATGATAAAAAAAGGCGTTTTTAATACTGTCCATTTCTTGCATCATTTGCCTGAAATATTGGTCGTTAAGTAAAAAGCGTTGTTCAAAAAAATCGTCGTAAAAAAAGTCGTTCATTAAAGAATCGTTAAAAAACAGAGTGTTAAAATGATTTTGAATAATAGAGGGATAAGTGAAGTTAAAATAGTTCATAAATTGTTGCATTATGCTGTCTATTTCTGTTTCTGAAACATTGGCGTTGGAATAAAAATAGGTATAAGTAGAATCATATTCAATTAAGTTGCCGTTTTCATCATATTTTTTATTTACGTTGATTCTGATGTCGGGTTCTTTTTGTTGAGCATTTGCACCGAAAATATTTATTCCAAAAGCAATTATTGTTAAAAGTACAATTTTTGCTTTCATATCATTAAATTTTTAATAGAAAAAGGGAGGGTTTTCCCTCCCTTTTTTGAAGTTAGGAGCAATTACTTAACTTTTACTTCTACTTTTTTGGGTTTGGCTTCTTCTTTTTTAGCCACGGTAATTTTTAAGATACCGTCTTTGTATTCTGCATCAATTGCATCTTCGTTGGCTTGCTCGGGCAAGTAGAAAGAACGGGAGAAAGATTGATAGCTAAACTCTTTGCGAGTGTAGTTTTTGTCTTTTTCTTCGTCTTCTTTTTTGTTTTCTGCACTAATGGTAAGCAAGCCGTTTTCTACGCTTACATGAAAATCTTTTTTGTTAAAACCGGGTGCATTTACTTCGATTTCATAGTTATCGTCGTTTTCGATAACATTTACGGCAGGCACCCAATTTCTTTCCCATGTTTTCGGAAAGAAGTTATCACCTTCAAACAATTCGCTGATGATAGATTGGAAAGTCGGCACTGCGCCATTTCCTCTTTTTACTATTGTTCCCATAGTTCTTAAGTTTTTAAGGTTAGACATTAATTTTTTTCTTTTTCTACCGATGTATTTTCAAATTTTTTACCAAAGCTATAATTAAGAAATTTTGTCAGCAAAAACAAAAGTCATTGATAGGAGGTGATAAAAATCATCAGTAAAGCACTATGTTGCAAATTGACAGTTTGACAGTTTAATATAAAAAGTAAAAAGAGGAGAGCAATGTTCTTTACAAAAATTAACTTTTATAGGCTCGTGAAAGTTTATACTTTTACGAAAATAAGTGGATAATGGATAATATGTTTTTATTTTTAGCCTTCTTTTTTATCATAACATATGCTATCGGTTATTTTTTGGAAAAAATAAAAACACCGTGGGTATTTGCCTCGCTTATTATAGGTGGTTTTTTATCGTTTTACAATCCGTTTTCAACTGTTACTTCGAGTGATTCTATACAGTTTTTGAGTGATGTGGGGATGTATTTGCTTTTATTTATCATTGGGTTAAAGCTGGATTTAAAGGAGGTAAGTAAGCAAGGCGGCTTGATTGTGAAAACAACTTTTACAACAATAGGATTGACTATATTAGTTGTGGGAGTGTTTATTCATTATTTTTTCAATTTGGGTTGGGGAGTTTCATTATTGGTAGCTTCCTCGTTTGCCACGGTTGGCGAAGCGATTTTAGTGCCTATTTTGGATGAGTTAAATTTGGTAAACACCAAGTTTGGCCAGCTTATTATAGGTATTGGAACGCTTGATGATATTTTAGAAGTGGCCACATTGGTTGCTTTGTCATTTATAGTAGAAAGCGCCGATGTAAATGTAGAAAGTCCGTACGAAATTATTGCCTCGTTAATAGGTTTGTTCGTTTTATTTTTTATTCTTTTAAAAGTAAAAAACACAGTCAAGAAATTTATGTATCTGCCTCTTGATACACTGTTTTTATTGTGTTTGTTTATTTTGTTTTTGTTTTTGGGAATAGGCGAGTATGCCGATGCTTCAGCTATTGGAGCATTACTTGGCGGTGTTGTCATCAGTAATTTTATACCGAAAGAACGTTTTGATGCGTTGGAAAAAACAGTAAAATCGGTAGCGTATGGATTTTTTGTTCCGCTTTTTTTCTTGATAGTCGGTTTGGAAGTTGATTTTAACTTTATTGCTTCTCATTTTTGGCTGGTTTTTATTTTTTGGCTTTTATCTCTAATGGCTAAAATTATTGCCTCATATTTTACCACTAAAAATATTATAGGAGTTCATCATTCTATGTTGCTGGGATTGGGTTTATCTATTCGTTTTAGTACGAGTTTGGTTTTGATTAAATTATTGTTGGATAAGCTTATTAT
>CAZLMS010000108.1:0-6614 GCA_964560645.1 uncultured Flavobacteriales bacterium
TATAGATTATGCTACGGATGTTATCCAACTTCCGGATAAAAGCTATCTGGTAACAGGATATTCCAATTCTTTTAATCCTAACGGAGATTATGACGGCTACTTGTTGAAAATAGACTCTTCCGGAAATAAAATTTTTGAAAAAACTTTCGGCACGGCAAATTGGGATTTTATATATGCCATTCAGAAAAATCCTTACGGCGAAGTGGTAGTTTGCGGCGAATCGTTTGATGTGGAGGGAAAGAAAAATCAGGCTTATGCGGTGTGTTTTAACACGTCGGGGCAAAAGCTTTGGGAAAAACATTACGGCAGTGCTAACGGAAACGAAGTGTTTTATGATGTTGCGTTGAATTACCGCAAAAACTTCCTTTTGGCAGGAAGCACCGATGGTTTTAACGCTTTGGGTAAAGATGTTTTTATGATAGAAATCAATCAAATGGGCGATTCATTGCAAGGCTTTGTTATTCACGATACTTTAGACCAGGAAGCCTATTGCATCCAAGAAAGTCCTTATGATTCTTCGTGGGTAATGGGCGGTTATGCTATTTCTACGGTTACCCAATCCGACAGCAATGAATATATTTTGAAATTTAAAGACGGTTCGGTTTTATGGAAATTCCAATATGATTATGCTCCCGGAACACATGACTTTGTAACCGATGCCGTAGCACTTCCCAATGGCGATTTTTATTTTGTGGGATACACCAATACTTCATTTTATATGCCGCATATTACCGCTTATCGGGTGAATAGAGACGGATATCCCTATTTAGCCGAAAATCTGAGGGTTCACTATCCCGCGGGAAAAACACAATACACACCTAAAATAGCATTGCATCACGATTCTGCTTTTGCAGTTTTGGCTCATAGTTCGTTTTATTCTTCAAACTTTAACGATTTTTTATTTATTCCTTTAAAAAGACCTTATTCCGTAATTGAAAGAGATACTGTTGTTTACTTGGAAAATATAATTACCCGAACTTACAATATACCGGATGATTCACCGGAAGATATTCTTCAAATTAAAGACAGTCAAATAATATTGACCCGCAAAGCCGATAAGGTAAGTATTTACGATATTTCGGGCAAAAAAATAATGGAGGACTGCGCCGTTAACCCATTTTATCCGCTTCAAATTTCTGAAATACAAACAACCGGCATTTATTTGATAGACATTCAACAAGGAGATATTCACTATTTAAGAAAATGGTATTACAGCCGTTAGAATCCTTTTATTAACAATTGTGGATAAAATAATTTGTTTAAACAGAGAATTAAGCCAACCTTATACATAAAATTAACGTTTAATTATTTGCATAAAATAATTTTATATTTTATTTTTGAAAAAAATTGAAAAAATATGAAAAGAGTTCTCTTTGTTTTTATACATCTATGCTTTGTTTCCGCAGCAGCTTTTTCTCAAACAACTGATTTGATTATTTCTGAATATATAGAAGGAGCAAGTAATGATAAGTGTATTGAGATATACAATGGAACTGGTGCCGCAGTGAACTTGACAGGATATTCTATTAAAATTTATTCAAACGGAAATTCGACTCCTTCTTCAACAATCAATTTATCAGGTACTTTGAATAACAATAGTGTTTATGTGGTATGCAATTCTTCTGCACAGGCAGCATTGTTATCTGTTGCCGACCAAACATCAGGTTCTCTTACATTTAATGGTGATGATGCCGTAGCATTATTTAATGGAGTATCAATGATTGATTTAATAGGGAATATAGGTTGTGATCCGGGTTTAGAATGGACAGAACTGGGAAATGGGACAGCAGACAATATCATCTACAGACAATCCGGTTATTGTACGGGGGTAACAACAGACCCTGCCAATACTCCTTGTAGTTTTCCTACCTTTACTTCTGCTAATTGGGTTTCATTAAACAGCACTTCAAATTTTTCTAATTTAGGAACTCATACAGCATCTTGCTCTTCCTGCACACCTCCAACCACTCAAGCAAGCAGTATTACAATTTCGGCAATTACTTCCAATTCCATGACCATCAATTGGACAAGAGGAGACGGTAACGCAGTATTGGTAGTGGTAAAAGAAGGCTCGGCTGTGGACAGCGACCCGGTAAACGGTACTACCTATACAGCCAATTCCGTTTTCGGAAGCGGTTCTCAAATCGGAGCGGGAAACTACGTAGTTTATGACGGAATCGGAACCTCCGTAAACATTACGGGACTAAACCCGAATGTTACTTATTATGTAGCTGTTTACGAATATAACACAACCGGAACATGTTATCTTAAACCCGGGGCAACGGGTAATGCCACTACGCTTTGTGCTTATCCGACTACTCCCGCATCTAACATTTCTTTTAGCTCGGTTACAACTAACAGTTTTACAATTTCATGGACAAATGGTGATGGAGCCGGACGAATTGTGTTAATTAAAGCAGGTTCAGCGGTAGATGCCGTACCTTCCGACGGGGTGTCTTATACGGCTAATTCAACCTTCGGAAGCGGTTCGCAGATTGGAACGGGGAATTACGTAGTGTACAGCGGAACGGGAAATTCGGTTACGGTTACCGGATTAACCGACAATACGATGTATTATGTAGAAATATTTGAGTATAACGGTACATGTTACTTAACCTCATCTACACTTACGGGAAGCCAGTTTACGGTTTCTGCCCAAACAGATATTGTGGCTGTGGCATCTTCAGAAGCTGCAACAATACCATCTACGGAAAATACACCGGGACCGCTTACGGCAACCCAAGGTGTACAGGTTTGGCAGTTTACGGTTCGAGAAGGAGGAGCAACCGGTGATATTGATAATTTGGCAACTACGGTTCAAGCCATTACGGTTACTCAAGGAACAGGAAATGCCATTAATAGTTGGGTAAATGCCATTCAAAGTGTGGATTTATTCGATGGTACTACACATTTGGCACAAGGAACAGTTTTGGCAGGCTCTAATAAAATTGTATTTTCAGGATTAAGCTATACGGTAGCCGATGATGCACAAAAAACATTAAGTATCCATTTAAGTTTAAATTGCCCGTTTACTAACGGAAGCGATGGCAATAATGACGGAGACGATTTTCAATTTCAAATATCTCAAGCCAACGTGTCGGAATCAGCTTCCGGTTCTCAATTTGCCGCTTTTACAGCTCAAACTTCCGCTAACGGGCAAAATGTAGTGAGTGTAACCGCAGACAGACTGCAATTTCAACAACAACCTACTACTACGGGTGTAAATAATATTATGACACCTGCAGTTACCGTAAAAGCAACCGATGCATGCGGAAACACCGATTTAGACATATCCGGAACCGTTACTATATCATCTTCAGGTTCATTAGACGGAGCTTCTACCACCACGGCAACTTTTAGCTCGGGAGTAGCTACCTTTAGCAATCTGATACATGACGCTACGGGAACAGGTTTAACACTCACAGCATCTTCTCCGGGATTGACATCTGCAACCAGTAACAATTTTGATATTGTATTAACCACCACCTTTGAACCCGGAGACTTTGCCATTGTGGCGATTAACACTAAAAGAGTTGATATATCAACAGTAAGTGCAGATGAAATGTGTTTTGTTACTTTTAAGGATATTACTCCGGCTACAGAGTTTGAAATTACAGATAACGGATATGAAAGATTATATGCCGGTAAATGGGGTAATACGGAAGGTACTATTCGTTTTAAACGAACGGGCTCTACCGTACCGGCGGGAACCGTAATTTGTTTGGAAGGTCCTAATGATTCTTTGTACAATGATGCCGATATGAATTACTTCGATATTTATGTATGTGGTGTAAAAGATGATGCCAATTGGAGTATTCAAAACTTAAGCAGTTATTACCCTATTTCTCAATTTGATTTGAATGTAAATGATCAAGTATGGTTTATGCAAGGAGGAAGTTGGACGGATGGTACTACGAGTTCATCTTATGATGCTCTATATAGTGGAAATATGATGTACGGATGGACGGCGACTCCATGGAAAACAGCTCCGGGCTACAATAGTACCAAAGGTTCTACGCTTTATCCCAGAATGGAATGTGTATCTACGGATGTGTCGGTTTTAACTAATGGAGATAAAGTAAAATACACGGGGCCCAAAACAGCAACCAACAAATACGGATGGATACAAAGAATCAATAATGCAGCTAATTGGACAGATTATGCCGATAATGCCAGCTATGATGCTGAACCTTCTCCTTATGATTACATGACAGGAACATGCCCCACGACGAACTTTCCTCTTACTACCGTAACAGTAATTGACGGTATGTGGACAGGCAATTCCGATAATAATTGGTTTAATTGCAATAATTGGGGAACACTTGTAGTACCTGATAATACGGTAAATGTAACAATTTCTCCTACAGCAGCTAATGCTCCCGTAATTGACGCTGCGGCTGCCAATTCCGATTTGTATTCCGATATTGCCCAATGCAATAACATTACCATTTCCAACACGAGTTTAACCATCGAAGCGTCTCCCTTAAACCGGTTGGATGTGTACGGAAATCTTAATATTACAAGCGGAGGTTCACTTGATATGGATGACGGTAATTCTGCTACGGCAGATGGTACCATTAACCTATACGGAAATTGGAATAATCAATTAAGTGAAACAGCTTTCTTGGAAGGAAACGGAACGGTTAATTTTATAGGCAGTGCCACCCAAACTGTTTCTTTAGCCACCGGAACTCAAGAAAATTTTGCCAATGTATCAATCAACAATTCGGCTACAGGTTCTGCCGTAATGCTCAATACCGACATGAATATTTCCGGTAATATAACGCTAACGGACGGAATAGTGAATACCAACGGAAATAAGTTGATAATTAGCAATACGGCTACTACTTCATTGAACGGAGGAAGCAATGCCAGTTTTGTATATGGAACTTTAAGAAGATACATTGCTTTACCGCCTAATACGGACACTTATTTTTATCCGGTAGGAAACGGAACAGCCACTACGAATTTCCATAATTTGGCATTGTTAAATAATAATTTAGCAGGAGTTACCTATATAGACGGAAGTGTTGGAGCAGTTACGGAAACAGGTGCTAACGTAGATGCCAACTTAAATACTACTCAAAACGGAACGCCTATTATCAATGCCCGTGCGGAAACGGCAGAATGGGATTTAACGCCAGATGCCTCACCTTCGGGAGGAAGTTATGGAGTGAGGCTGTATATAGCCAACATCTCGGGATTAACCGATAATCAATTCTGTCCTATTAAACGTTCAAGTGTTTCTACTTCTTATGCCGATTGGCAAACATTTGATGCCACTACTACCATACCTGCAGCAGGAACTGCCGGTAGAACCGTTGCGTCCGGATATGCTGAAAGAACCGGATATACCTCGTTTTCCAAATTCACGGTGGGCGCAAGTTCCGTTCCTTTACCCGTAGAACTGCTTGATTTTTCCGCTATGCTGCAAGAAAACAAGGTTTTAATTTCCTGGATTACGCAAACCGAAATCAATAATGATTATTTCACTGTGTTGAAATCAAAAGACGGAAAGAATTTTTATGAAATAGAAAAGGTTAACGGTTCGGGAACAACCAATGAGTCTAAAAACTACTTTGTGTATGATGATGATATTCAACCCGGTGTGGTATATTATCAATTAAAGCAAACCGATTACGACGGAAGTTCTGTTTATTCCAATGTAATAGCTCTTGAGATTTACAATAAAGAAAATGATTTGGAAATTATCAATCTTACTACTGCAAATGATAAAATTCAAGTTCGTTTTGCAAATAATAAAACCGCTACATTACGAGTGGTAAATATGTTAGGGCAAGTAGTATATGAGAAAAGATTTACACCTTCGAGTTCCAACGAAGCGGAAATTCAACTTCCTTCCCAGGTATATTTCATTCAACTTACTGACGGAAACAACGTTATCAACACAAAAACAAAACTGTAAAGTTTTATTTGTAAACCCTCAACCTGTTTAATGCCTGTTGAAAGCGACGGGCATTTTTTTTATGTTCGGCATACGTTTTGGCAAAATTGTGATAACCGCTAAAATCTTCTTTGGCACAGAAATATAAATACTCATGCTTTTGAAGATTAAGAACGGCATCTATAGAAGATATTTCGGGTAAACAAATAGGACCGGGAGGTAATCCTTTGTATTTGTAGGTATTATAGGGAGAATCAATTTCTTTGTGTTTGTTTAATACGCGTTTAATCGTAAAGTCTTTCGCTGCAAAAATGAGCGTAGGGTCTGCTTGAAGCAACATTCCTTTTTTTAGTCGGTTGTAGTAAACTCCCGCAATAACAGGCTTTTCATCATTCATTTTGGTTTCCTTTTGCACAATAGAAGCCAAAATAGACACTTCGCTTTGAGAAAGTCCTAACGCACGGGCTTTTTGTTTGCGTTCATCGTTCCAAAAATTTTTGTATTCTCTTGCCATACGTTCAATAAATTCGGAAGCATTTGTATTCCAATTGAAACGGTAAGTATTGGGAATAAACATAGTAGGAAAAGTGTACAGGTTGAAGCCGTATTTTCGAGCTACGGAATCGCTGTGTAAGAGTTCGTACAATTCTAAAGAATCGGTTTCGAGTTGGGTGCATACCACAGGCACAATTTCATCAATCAAGCGGAC
>CAZLMS010000109.1:0-3017 GCA_964560645.1 uncultured Flavobacteriales bacterium
GCATAATACCTACTGCCACTGCAATAATCACTATGCCTATTACATGAATTTTTTTCATTCTTTGTTAATTTGTTTTTCGAGCTGTTCCACTTTCTTATTCAAAGTTATTAAATAAATGAACAATCCGACAAAAACAATTGTCATCACTGCCACCACCACATATATTTTTCCATTGGAGCGCATCACGTCTGCCATTTCCACATCATCTTGAGCGAATGCGGAAAGAGAGATGCCGAAAAGCGTTAAAAGCAACGTGAGTTTATTCTTCATAAAACAATTTTCTTTCTATGTTTTTTAAACGGATTTGTAAAGATGCTATCCATGTGCCGAGCAATGCCCATCCGATTACAGCCGGATAAAAAACCAAACGCATCGTATTGTCTAAATCGTAAGAACTAAATGCAGGATTTCCTCCGTTGCCGGGATGCAAAGAATCAGTCATTCGAGGCAGTACCATTAAAAATACTATAAGCATGGTATAGGCAAAGATATTGTACACGGAAGCCACCTTAGCTCTTTGTCGCTCATCTTTTACGGCTTGTCGCAACAGAAAATAAGCGGCATATATTAACAGTGTTACGGCTGCTCCGTTCAGTTTGGGGTCGTTTACCCAAAAATCTCCCCATGTAAACTTAGCCCATATCATTCCGGTAAAAATTCCTAATGTGCCAAACAGAAAACCGACTTTGGCAAACTGTTCCGCAATTATATCAAACTTTAAATCGAAAGTGGTTAAATATCTGATACTGTATATCAAACAAACAAGCAGTAAAATCATCATAGAAAACCACATGGTTACATGATAATATAAATTACGGATGGTTTCGTTGAGAATGGCTAAACGGGGAACCGGGATTAACAAACCGCCTATCACAGCATATAACACTAACACTATCGCTGCAATTTTCCACCAATTTTTTTGTACCAATTTCATTACCGGATTAATCGCGCCAAAGGTACGGAAATAATAAATATGCCAAAACTACTACGATAGTGTTCATCGCCAAAAGAGCAATAATGTATTTAAGGTTTACTTCCCAAGCAATTCCGTCCAGTGTGTTTTTTGTTAATTTAATGATAATCATCAACAAAGGCAACACAATGGGAAAACCTAAGATAGCTACAAAGGCATATCCGTTTCCTGTTTTGGAAGCTATGGCGGAAATCAAAGTGAAAACACCCGATAATCCTATACTGCCAAAGACCAAGGTAAAAATAAAAACCAGCATGTCTTGAACGGGGTTTCCTAAAAGTCCACTGAAAAACAACAGGGAAATAATTCCAATCATTAACATTATCAAAGCGTTGTAGATTATCTTGCTAAGAATAAAAGTACGTGCCGGCATTAAGGTATATTGATACAGCATGCGAGCTTTGTTTTGACTTGAAAAACTGTTGGAAACTAAATTTACGCAAGCAAAAAGCAATATAACCCAAAATAAAGCTGCCCAAACATTTACGGAAATAATTTTTTTAAAAGACAAATATGCCACATATACGCTTGATACCACATACAACAATGTGCCCGGCAGAATATACTTGGAACGCCATTCTACCAAAAAATCTTTTTTTATGATTTGTATAATCTTATCCAATAAAATAAATTAGCTCAAAGCAAAATTACGGAAAGAATGAGTATAATTAAGAGAATTAGCAACAATAAAATAGCTAAATAGACAATTCCCAAGATTAAACCTGCTCTCGCCATTGCTTCTCCCATAAGACTCGCATCTTGGTCAATATGTTTTATTGCAACGGCGCCGAATACTATTGCTAAAATGGAAAGCAGTAAAGCTCCAATGCCCATATATGGTATTCCAAGCCCCAACAAAGCAAAAACCCATGTTAAAATTCCGGATATAAAAGAAATAACAGCCAAAGGGTCATATTGCGGCTCGGTATAAGCAGTGTAATATTCGTCTGTGGGTGTAACAATGCCTACCGGTGTGGTAATTTGAAGTTTGGACAAATTGCCGGAATTATCTGCCCATAAAATTGGTTCAAATGCTTCTGTTTCGGAGATGTTGTTTAAACTTTCTTCGCTTGTCTTTTCTTTCTCAATAGTGCCACTTAATTCTTTTTGCTCCTCTTTTTTATCGGGTTGCCGTTTATTTACGGTTTGCCCGCATTTATTTTCTTGCTCCGCCGAAGTTGAAAAAGTTTTTTGAGAAATAGAATGTACATAAAACCCTTTTCTGTACCTCCTTTGGGTTATTTCTACGGATGATTTACAGGAATTTATAAAAACAATCAATAAAGCAATGGCGTATAAGCCGTACTGCTTTTTCATGATTATTGAGGTTGTTGAGCGGGTTCTCCGCCCGAAGGTTGAGGTTCAAAACCCGTGGGTATTTGTTGTGTATTGATAACTTTTTTCAATTCGCTGCCTGTCTCTTCGGGAGTGGTTTTGGAACCGCTATATACCGCCGATGCTATTATACATAAAACCATCAAGGAAATAGCCAATCCCCAAGTGGTTTTTTCCAAAAAGTCTGCAGTTTGCTGCACGCCCATCATTTGAGAAGGCTGTCCGAAAGAGGATGATAACCCGCCGCCTTTAGAGTTTTGTACTAATACCACTAATATCAATAAAATGGCAACGATAAAAATTAAAATGGAAATAAATACGGTCATTTTTTACTGTTTTTTGGGTTTAACAATTCTTTTGCCTCTTCAATTTTTTTTGCAAAGTAAGATTTTTTTTCGGGATATTGTACCATTAAAATTTCAAACGCTTTTATTGCTTTTTCAAAATAGCCTTGCTTTAAATATATATTTGCCAGAGTTTCAGTAACAAAATCAATATCTTCGGAAAGGCTTTTTTTAGCCATTTCGGTTGGAGAAAAAAACGGTTTTTTATTTTTTTCCGTTGATAATGTTTCCGAAGTAAGCTCTTCGAGTAATTCTTTTTTATTTTCCTGCTTATCTTCTTGACTTGTGATTTGTTCACTTTCTTTTGAAGGAGGTGAAGGGTGTTTGAGCCATTCCAAAAAAGATTTCTTTGCCGAAGAAGATAC
>CAZLMS010000109.1:3117-6574 GCA_964560645.1 uncultured Flavobacteriales bacterium
TTTTCTTCTTGTAAGGTTTGCTCTATTTCCTTTTCTACCTGTTCTATTTTCTGCCTGATTTGGGTTTGAATTATCCATTTATACAACTGCCTTCTATCGGGAGCGTGTAAAGATGCTTGCTTCAAAAAAGCGGGGTATTCATCATCGTGTTCTTCAAATAATTTTTTGGCATACAAATAATAAGCTGCTTGAAAATAGGGATATTTAGCAATTAAATCATTCCAATACGATTTAGGAACATCATAGATTGCAGAATGGTTTTTTAGAACCTTATGAAATAAATCTACTTTCATTACCAATTACTCAAAGCTTTATTGAAAATATCTTGGGTAAGTTGTTTGTTAATTTCCTGAATAAGGCTTTCTTCCACGTCCGATAAATTTTGACTGCTGCTGTATTCCGCAAATTGAGAAAAGGTTTGCGTAAAGTTTTTTTCCGGTTCTTTTTGATTGACAAATGTAATATACACACTAATTGTTAAACGGTTTAATGCGGCTGTTTCGTTGCCTGTGATGGCTACCGGTTCATTTCTATAACCCGAAATATAACCGCTGAACTGTAAATCACCGCCTTCTCTGACAAGTGTGAGATTGCTCTGTGAAATAAACACGTCTTTGAGTGCTTCGGTAAACGACTGGCTGATAGTAGGCGGAGCAAGCGGAGCATTGTTTTCAATAAAATCTACCGAAACGGTTTGTATATCGGGAGAAACCGATGCGCCCGTAAATGAATACTGAACTTTGCATCCCGCTAAAAAGCAAACACATAACACCCACAATACATTAATTTTTTTCATCGAATCTTACGGCTTTATAGACGGTTTATACGGATAATTTTCGTTTTTCTGCTTTCCGTCATCTATCACTTTAATTTCCACGCGCATATTTTTAGCTCGTTCTTCTTTGTTTTTGGGATTAGGAATCAATTTTTTGGAAGCTCCGTAACCAACGGTTTTTATTCTTGATGCTTTTATTCCCCTTGCTACCAAATATTTTTTTACGGCTTCGGCTCGCAATTCGGAAAGTTTTTTGGCTGTTCCCGTAAAATACCATCCTTCACCCAAATATTTATCTGCCGGATTGGCTGCTGTTACGGCATTATCTCCCGCGGTGTGTCCTTCCACTTCAATCTTCACATCGGGATTGGCTTCCATATATTCATACAATGCTTCCAACTGCTCATAAGCGTCATCTTTAAACGCATAAGTATTGGGATGAAAATGAATGTTTTCGGCAGTAAAACTTTCTCCCGATTTTACTCTCAACATATAAAAATCATACTTTGATTTTTTGAAAAATTCAATCATTCCTTCAATATCGTAATATCCGAACGATTTGCATACCAACTCGTATTTTCTTCCTCGCTCCAGCTGAATTTTATATCCTTTGCTTCCTTCCGAAACAGTTGAAAACTCGGAGCCGTCCACTACATCCTTAAAGAATAGTTTTGCAGTAATGGGTTTTCCGGTTTCATTATCGCGAACCAATCCTGTGATGTAAATAGAATCATGCAATTCTACAATAGCTCCTTCCGGAAGGTCTTTCAAACTTTCATCCGGCAAATTTGCGGAAGATAAATCGGAGCTGTCGTTTTTTCCGGACGGTAGAGAATTGTTTGCCGTGTAGTTTTCATCCATTACGGTAGGCTGACTAAAAATAAAACAAGGTTTCTTAACGGAATTGATAGTTTTAGTTACACCATTGGCATTCAACATTAAACGATGTCCGCAATCTTCCCCTACAAGGTTCATTACGGAAATAAAAATCTGATCGCCGGCTTTAGCTTTAAAGGATTGTTGGGAGGCTATTAAACGGGTTTGCCCGGATGCAAATTCTTTGATATTTTGTTGAGTATATTGTGTGGAATTCATGGGAAGAACCGTTTCATTGACCAATTCTTCACAAAAGTTCTTCTTATTAAAGCGATAAAGAATATAATCGTAATCGTCTTCAGGATTAGACGGCAAAATGGAAAAACTTATTTCACAATCTTGTAAAATATTGAGCTTGTACCAAAAAGAAAATTCTTCGTCGGGAATGTAATACACGATATTATCTCCCAATACGCTTTGGTTTTGAGAAAAAGGCAAATTGATTTGATGCACGTTAATGCAATCTTCAATGGTGTCCTGCTGTGCTTTTACCGGTAAATAACCAATTAGTTGAAAAAAAATCAGTAGTGTACAGGCAAATATATTTTTAGCGATTTGCGTATTGCTTTTGATAATATTCTTTGTATTCACCGGAGGTAACATTGTTAAGCCATTCTTCATTTTGCAAATACCAATCGATGGTTTTGGAGAGACCTTCTTCAAATTGCAAAGAAGGTTCCCAGCCTAATTCTTGTTTTATTTTAGTGGCATCGATGGCATATCGCATATCATGACCGGCACGGTCTTTAACAAATGTAATTAATTTTTCAGAAGTTCCTTCAGGTCGTCCTAATTTTTCATCCATTAACTTGCACATCAATTTTATCAAATCTATGTTCTTCCATTCGTTGTGTCCTCCAATATTATATGTTTCGCCGGTTCGTCCTTTATGATAAACCAAATCTATGGCACGGGCATGATCTTCCACATAAAGCCAATCTCTAATGTTTTCACCTTTTCCGTAAACAGGCAACGGCTTATTATTTTTGATGTTATGAATAAACAAGGGGATAAGTTTTTCGGGAAATTGATTAGGACCGTAATTATTGGAACAATTGGTAATTACCACGGGCATTCCGTAAGTATTATGATATGCTCTTACCAAATGATCAGAAGCTGCTTTAGAAGCAGAATAAGGACTTCGGGGGTCATAAGGTGTGGTTTCCGTGAAAAGCCCCGTTTCTCCCAACGAACCGTACACCTCATCGGTTGATACATGATAAAAACGTTTGTTTTCATAATCATCTTGCCATATTTCTTTGGCTGCGTTAAGTAAGTTTACGGTGCCTTCTACATTGGTTTTAATAAATGCCAAGGGGTCTAAAATAGACCTGTCCACATGCGATTCTGCGGCAAGATGAATTACCCCGTCAAATTTTTCATCACGGAAAAGCGTGTTGATAGTTTCGGCATCGGTAATATCAGCCTTGATAAACTGATAGTTCGGAGCGTCTTCAATATCTTTAAGGTTTTCTAAATTTCCGGCATAAGTTAACGCATCGAGGTTGTAAATTTTGTATTCGGGATATTTGTTTACAAACAATCGTACTACGTGTGAACCGATAAAACCTGCTCCTCCGGTAATTAAAATTTTTTTCTTGTAATTCATAACCTTGTGTTTTAAAGACTTAAGTACTCTATATTTCTAATTTTCCCTTTGTATATTCCTTTTAAATCTACTACCAAACCTTTGTCCGGCATAAGTTTTCTGAAATAATCTTCGTCTAATCCCGTATATTCATCATGGTTCACGGCTACTATAACGGCATCATACTTGTCGCCGATTTTGTCTGCCAATTGAAAGCC
>CAZLMS010000110.1:0-6547 GCA_964560645.1 uncultured Flavobacteriales bacterium
TTTATCTATTTGTTAGATGAATTTTTGAAAAAAATTTGTGGAATGAGTTAGTGGTAAAGCTGAAAAATGTATTGTTTACCATTGAGTTAGTTGTATTATTTATCTCTTGCAAAGAAGAATTATCTAATCGGATTTGTTGTTTAAAGCGTCAAATTAAATTGACAGATAAGAAAGAACCTTATCGGCGTTCAAATTTTAATTATTTTTGACCCCTTGTGAGTATTCAGGAAGAAAAATATGCCAAAAAACGTTTGCGTAGTGCTTATATTACTACGGTGGTAAGCATCTCATTGGTATTATATTTATTGGGAATTGTGGCATTAATTGTATTGAACGCAAAAAACCTTTCGGACCACATTAAGGAAAACATCGGGTTTAATATTATTTTGAAAGATAGTGCGAAAGAAGTAGAAATCGTAAAGTTGCAAAAAACATTAGATGCACAACCTTATACTAAAGAGACTCGTTTTATTTCCAAAGAAGAAGCCGCTGAAATTTTAAAACGCGATTTGGGTGAAGATTTTATCAGTTTTTTGGGATACAACCCGTTGTCGGCATCTATTGATTTACACTTGAAAGCCGAATATGCCGTCCCCGACAGCGTAGAGTGGATAGAAAAGGATATTTTAAAGCATTCCATTGTAAAAGAAGTTTATTACCAAAAATCGTTAATACAAAAAGTCAATGAAAACGTAAAGAAAATATCCTTGTTTTTACTAGGATTTTCGGCGCTTTTGTTAATTATATCCATTGCGTTAATCAACAATGCCATTCGTTTGGCGATTTACTCTAAACGGTTTCTTATCCGTACTATGCAATTGGTGGGGGCTTCGCCGGGTTTCATTAGAAGACCTTTTATATGGAAAGGGATTGTAAACGGAATATACGGCTCGGTAATAGCCATTATTTTAATTTCATTGACTATTTATTATGTGCAACAACAGGTGCCTGATTTTTTTCAGATAAAAGATTTAAAACTTTATGCCGAAGTTTTTGGCGTAATTTTATTGCTTGGAATTTTAATCACTTGGATAAGCACGTTTTTTGCCGTTCATCGTTTTATTAGAATGCGACCCGAAAAAATTTATTAAATTATGGAAGAAAAAAAAGAAGAGATTTTATTTACCAAAACCAACTATAAAATTATCGGCGGAGGTTTTTTATTGGTGATTATCGGATTTATTTTAATGGCAGGCGGAAAATCTGATGACCCTAATGTGTTTAACCCCGAAATATTTTCATTTCGCAGAATAACGTTGTCTCCCATTCTTATCATTGCAGGATACATAGTGATTATGTGGGGCATTATGAAAAAAACGAAATAATTTTTTATGACTTTTTTTCAAGCCTTGATGTTAGGGATTGTACAAGGGCTTACGGAGTTTTTGCCGGTGAGTTCAAGCGGACATTTGGAATTGGCAAAAAGCATACTCGGAACAGAATCATTGCCTTCCGAAAGCTTATTGTTTACGGTAGTGGTGCATTTTGCTACGGCTTTGAGTACCATTATTGTTTTTCGCAAAGATGTGTGGCAAATAATTAAAGGTCTATTACTCTTTCGGAACAATGAAGAAATGCGGTTCTCGCTTAAGATAATTATTTCCATGATTCCGGCGGCAATAGTAGGAATCATGTTTAACGATGAAATAGAGTTGTTGTTTAACGGGCAAACTTTATTGGTGGGAGCAATGCTCGTTATTACGGGCTTACTCTTATTTTTGGCTGATAAGGCTAAAAACACCGAAAAAGGTGTATCTTATTGGAATGCATTGATTATCGGAATAGCTCAAGCTATAGCCATTCTTCCCGGAATATCGCGGTCGGGGGCAACAATTTCCACATCTGTATTGCTTGGTATTGATAGAGACAAAGCAGCTCGTTTCTCATTTTTAATGGTTGTTCCGCTTATTCTCGGAAAAATTGCTAAAGATATACTGGACGGAAATTTGTCAAACCCTGAGTTTATGCCTTTGGCGGTAGGCTTTTCGGCTGCTTTTATATCCGGTATATTTGCTTGCCGTTGGATGATAAAATTGGTAAAAAAAGCAAGACTTAAATATTTTGCATATTACTGTTTTGTAGTGGGGGCAATTGCTATATTCTTCCTGTGATTTCGCGAAAATCCTATTAAATTTCAAATAGTTATTGTTACTTTTATTGTAATTTTACTGCACAAACATTAAATCAAATCTTATGAAAAGAGTATTTACGATTTTATTGTTAATGATAGTCTTATTTGCTTTTAACTCTTGTCGAAAAGAACACGACAAAACCTTTGTAGAAGCGGCAGACATATTAAAACAAAAAATAAAAGGCGCTTCTGAAGAAAACATCATTAAAAGAAGAGAACGGGAACTGAAAATGCTTGCAGACCCGGTGACAGGGAAAATACCTGCCAATATAAGAAGCCGAGAGCTTAAGTTTGCAGAATCATTGCCCAAATCGGCTAATAATAATTTCGGCAACTTTCAGAGTATAGGTCCGGATAATTTTGGGGGAAGAACCAGAGCTTTGGCTATTGATGTTACCAACGAAAATGTAATGTTGGCAGGTGGGGTGTCGGGTGGTATTTGGCGAACCGAAGACGGCGGACAGAATTGGACAAAAGTAACTTCTCCCGGGCAATTGTTGCCTATTACATCCATTGTGCAAGATACTCGACCGGGAAAAACTCACCTTTGGTATGCGGGCACCGGAGAATTACTCGGAAACTCGGCAAGTTCCCCCGGCGGATATAATGATTATCGCGGTGATGGAATATTAAAATCGGAAGACGGCGGGATTACTTGGGATACGCTTTCTTCTACTTTTTCGGGAACGCCCCAAACGGGAGATAATTTTGATTTTGTATGGAGAGTGGTTACCGACCCTTCCGCTCCGGATTCTTTGGATGTAGTGCTGGCGGCTGTGGCAAATGGCATTTATCGAAGTGAAAACGGCGGACAAAGTTGGACAAAGGTGATAGGAGCCAATCAATCTACCGGTTGGTACACCGATATTGCGGTTACTTCATCGGGTGTTTTTTACGCAGCGGTTAGTTCCAGTACGAATATTGTAAACGGAACAGCTACCGTAAAAGGAATATTTCGTTCGGAAGATGGTCTCAATTGGGTGGATATTACGCCTTCAAACTGGTTGAGTGCGCAATTGAGAACGGTAATAGGTATTGACCCGAACAATGAAAACACAGTATATTTTCTAATTGATTCGTGGACATACGGAGGAAACGGGAAAGTAACTTATGATTTTCAAGGAAACCCCGAGTGGAACAGCTTATGGAAATATGAATATATTTCGGGAGACGGGAGCGGAGCAGGTGGAAATTGGACGGATTTAAGTCAAAATATTCCCGTAGGACCTTATGATTTTGATGATTTTTATACTCAATTGGGATACGACATGTGTGTGGCAGTTCAACCGGGAAATTCCAATGTGGTTTTTATAGGAGGAACGAATCTTTATCGTTCCACCGATGGGTTTACCACTCCCGACAATATCCGTTTAATTGGCGGCTATCCGGAAAATATTTATCTATCTCAATACTTAGACGAACCTTTATATCCTAATCATCATCCCGACCAGCATGTAATTTTGTTTTCACCTTCCAATCCGAATGTGATGTACAATTGCAATGACGGCGGAGTGTTCAGAACAAATAATGTATTAGCGGATACTGTGCAATGGACACCTCTGAATAATCATTATGTAACCACTCAGTTTTATACTATTGCCATAGACCACGGCATGCCGGACAGTAAAATAGTCATAGGCGGGTTGCAAGATAACGGAACAATGTTTACCGATGCACATCTTTCTCCGAGTTGGACCATGTCAATGCCTTTTGATGGTTCTTATTGTGCAATTGAAGACGGTGCTAATGTGTTTTATGCCAGCGCCCAAAATGGAAAAATAGCTAAACTTTCACTGGACAGTGACGGAAATATTACGGCTTTTCGCAGAATAGACCCCATAGGTGGTGATAATTACGATTTTATCAATCCCTTTGTGATTGACCCCGTAGATAATAACGTGATGTATCTGTCTGCGGGAACCAACTTGTGGAGAAACGACAGTTTATATTCCATTGCATTGACAAATGAATGGGATTCTATTTCACAAGGCTGGTTTAAATTCTCTTCTACTACCAATGGTAACATTTCGGCTTTCGGTGTTACTTATACAGGTTCACATACTTTATACATAGGAACATCTAACGGTCAGATATATAAAATATTGAATGCCAACACGGGAGACCCGCAATTTATCAATATCAATAACGGTATTGACGGAGCGGGATACATTAGTTCTATTGCCGTAGATCCGAGAGATGACAACAAAATTTTGGTTGTATATTCTAATTACAATGTGCATAGCTTGCATTATTCGGAAGATGGCGGTTTAACTTGGGGAAGAGTAGGCGGAAACCTTGAAGCACCGTCAGCACCTCCCGGTTATCCCGATTTCTTGTACAATATAAGCGATGCTCCTTCATGCAGATATGCTAAAATTTTACCGGCAGGCGACAGTACCATTTATTTGGTAGGAACCAGTGTGGGTTTGTTTGCTACTTATCATTTATATCCCGGAAACGATAGGGAAAGTGATTCCACTACTTGGTATCAACAAGGATGGGAAACTATAGGAAATGCAGTAGTTACCATGATAGACACCAGAGAGGATGACGGTTTTACCGCTGTGGCTACACACGGCAACGGTGTGTTTGTTTCCAATTTGAGGGCTTATTTTGATATTACAAAATCTGAAGAATTAGCAGAAAGTCAAATAGAAATATATCCTAATCCGGTAAAAGACCGGCTTTTTGTAAAAGCCCCCCAAAAGTTTAATGCGATACTGTATGATGTTAACGGAAAAGTGGTAAAAAACATCAATTCTAACGATTTACCCGCAGATGTTTCAGACCTTAAACCAAATTTGTATTTCATGGCGGTTCAGCAAGAGAGTCGAACTTTTGTGTACAAGATAATAAAGATTTAAAAATGGAAGGAAGAAAATAACAAAGGTTGATATACGTTACCTTTGCAGCAAAAAATCGGGACGATTAGAAGATTTATTATCATAGTGCTATTATTTACGGGGATTTCCGTACAGGGACAGCAAAGGAAACTACAAAATTTGGAACGGTTTGACCGCAAAAAGTTTCATTTCGGTTTTGCTTTGGGTGTAAATTCTGCGGCTTTCATTATGGATTATGATCCCTCTAAGGTAGATTCTTTGAAACAATTAGACCAAAAGAGAGAAACCGGTTTTAACTTGGGTATTGTTTCCGATTTGCATTTACATCCGTTATTTAATTTGCGATTTATTCCTACTTTGTCTTTTGCTCAAAGGAACTTAAATTATACTTTTTACGATTCTCGAGATTCGGCATTTGTAAATTTCACCAAGCCTGTAGAATCTACTTTTATAGATTTTCCGCTGTTGTTTAAGTTTCGCTCTATGAGGCAAAATAATTTTGCGGCATATTTTGTAGGAGGCGGAAAATTCAGCTATGATTTGGCGGCTAATAAAAAAGTAGATAATCTTCATGCACCGAGAGATGAAGTGGTTGTTAAAATTCAGACCATCAGTTATTCTTATGAAGTAGGGTTTGGTATGGATTTCTTTTTGGAATATTTCAAATTTTCGCCTGAAATAAAATGGTCTTTCGGTATCAATAATTTAATTATTCATGACGGAACGGAGTTTTCAGACCCGATTACCAAGTTGAAACATAATATCTTCACCGTATCATTTACATTTGAAGGGTAGAAGGGAAGTTAGCAATGAAGTGCGCGGTTGATATTAGAAGATTGGCTTTTATATATTTTCATTGAAGTATATAAAGCATGATATTCTTTTTAACTATAATTCACTTATTCTTGTTTACAAGGGTTAAAAAACTTTGGTAAACCGGTTGTTTCCAGTTGTCTGCTAAGTCTTGCATGGTAGAGACAGAAGGATTAAACACGAAAGCGTTTTCAGGAAGAGATTTTGCCTCAATTTTTTGCATTAGCTCAGGGTATGACCAAACATCAATACAATTATTGTGTTCTATGGCAATGTTCATCCGGTTGAGCAATTTGTTATTGAGATTTTTTTCGAGATGCTTGATAAATTGAACGGAGGCATCAATAGCTCTGCCGCATAATGCTCCTTTATGTATGGATGCTGCAATAATGATAAAACGATTTTTTAAAATCGTGTAATCGGCATTTACTTTTTCTCCGTGAGATTCCCAGTTGGATATAAAATTATTTAATTCTTTTTTGATAATTGATTGTTGCTCTTCGGATAAAAGGTTTTCGGCAGTATAAACCCATACTTTGTCATCGGGAGCAAAGTTTTTCAAATTATCGGGTAATATGTCATAAATCGGCTGCATTGGCTATGAGTTCTGCAATATCCAATACGGATACTTCTTTTTCTTTTTCAAAATGTTTTACGCCGTCGGTGAGCATGGTGTTGCAAAACGGACATCCGGTGGCAATTACATTAGGCTGAATGGAAAGTGCTTCTTCCGTTCGTTCAATATTTACCTCTTTATTTC
>CAZLMS010000111.1:0-3314 GCA_964560645.1 uncultured Flavobacteriales bacterium
TTGCAAATAGAGCGTAAAAAAAGTAATGACTAATAAAATTATCATATCCACTACCCGTTCTGCCAATACACTTCCAAAAAGTTTATTGAAAGGAATATTTTCGTATTTAGCAATTACCGCACACCGGCTGGCTTCACCTAAACGAGGAAACATAATATTCATTACGTAACCTACCATTACGGCATGGTAATTATTCCAAAAACGGGATTTGTATCCCATCGGTTCCAGTAGAAAATTCCATCGGTAAGCGCGGGACAAATGACTCAACCATCCTAAAAACATACCTATTAAGACATATTTGTAATCGGCAATTTTAAATGCTTCAAAAAGTTGTTCTTTTTCAGCGTCCGTAAGCTTATTGTATATGAAAAAAATAAGATAAATTCCCAGCGAAACGGGTATAATAACTTTAAGTATTGATATGATTCGCTGTTTCAACTATCGGGTTATTTAAGTTTATTGGTTGATGTTTCGGGAAAAACCAAAGTAGGTTTAAATTGCTTAGCTTCTTCAAAATCCATGAAAGCATAAGAAATAATAATTACCACATCGCCCACAGCCACTTTTCGAGCTGCCGGACCATTTAAGCAAATATCTCCGCTACCTCTTTCTCCTCTAATTACATAAGTTTCCAAGCGTTCGCCGTTGTTTATGTTTACAATTTGCACTCGCTCCCCTTCAATAATATTGGCAGCATCCATCAAGTCTTCATCAATGGTAATACTTCCTATGTAATTCAAATCGGCTTCGGTAACCGTTACTCTGTGTATTTTGGATTTTACTACCTGAACTTGCATAACGGTTGCAAAATTAAGCAATAATTCCAATGTTATCTATCAAACGAATATTATCTACATAAGCCGCCGCCACAATGCGTATCTTCTGTCCTTTTTTTATTTTTTCCACCGGTAAAAGCGTATGCTCGTCAATTATTTCAAAATACTCTAATCGAATATTCGGGTGATTAAAAAACTGCTTTAATACATATTTTTTAACTTCTTTTAAATCTGCACTTTCATTTATTTTAATTAAAGCAAAACTTAATGCTTTGTAAATATTTAACGCCAGTTTTTTTTGCTCCGGGTTAAGCCGTAAATTCCGGGAGCTTAACGCCAGTCCTTCTGATGTTCTTACAGTTGGTATGCCCACAACTTCTACCGGAATATCTAACTGTTTTACCATCTGTTTTATCAAAACCAATTGCTGAAAATCCTTTTCTCCAAAATAAGCTCTGTCGGGTTGAACTATATCGAACAATCGTTTTACCACTACTGCAACGCCTTTAAAATGCCCCGGACGATACTTACCTTCCAATACTTCGTCAATTATTCCCAAATCAAACGGTGCCTGAAGGTTTTCCGTACCCGAAGGATATATTTCGTCCACGTCCGGTAAAAAAACCGCATTACATGCTTCTTGTTCCAGTAAATTCAAATCTTTTTCCAAAGTGGACGGATAATTTTCAAAATCCTCCGTGTTGTTGAATTGAACCGGATTAACAAAAATAGAACACACCGTAAAATCATTATTCGCAATACTCTCTCTAATAAGTGCAAGATGCCCTTCATGTAAAGCTCCCATTGTCGGCACAAATCCTATTTCAGCCCCTTTGCGTTTAAGCTCCTCTATATGAGCAGAAAGTTCTTTAGATTTTTTGAAAACCATCATAACATTTCAAACAGATGAAGCCGACAAAAGTATAAAAACCTTCTAATGTTCGACATTTTTTTGTAACTTTGCATATCTAATCCTGAAAAATCAATTTTACATGAGCAAACCGAGAATTTTATTTGTTTCCTCTGAAATGTTGCCATATACAGAGGAAAACAGCGTGTCTTCTCTTGCAAGAATTTTACCGCAAAAAACCCAAGAAAACGGAAAAGAAATCAGAAATTTCATGCCGCGGTTCGGATGTATCAACGAACGAAAGCACCAACTCCACGAGGTAATAAGGTTATCGGGAATAAACATCATTGTAAACGAAATAGACCATCCGCTTATCGTAAAAGTTGCTTCTATTCAACAAGCTAAAATGCAAGTGTATTTTATAGATAATGAGGATTATTTTAAAAGAAAAGCCCATTTGAACGACCCCGAGAAAAACAAAATTTTTCCCGATACGGACGAAAGAATGATTTTCTTTGGAAAAGGGGTTCCCGAAACATTGAAAAAATTAGGTTGGGCTCCGCACATAATACATATTTCCGGATGGATGAGTGCGTTGGTACCTCTTTATATAAAAGAATATTTTAAAGACGAGCCTATATTTGCAGATTCTCAAATTGTGGTTTCCGTATTCAACGACGGATTTAGCGGAAAAGTGGATAAGAAACTTATCGAAAAAATTGAAAAAGACGGTATTAATATTGACAACTACGAAGAATTGAAAAATCCGACACACGAAAATCTTATCAAGATGTGCTGTAGATTAGCCGATGTAGTGGTTACGCCCGAAAAACTATCCAAAGAACTAAACAAAGTGGTTAGCAATACGGCAAAAGAAGTGAAAAGTGAAATAGATATGGAGAATGCTCCTGAAATGTATAATCAAATTTTTGATGAAGTTCTTGAAAAAATACCTGAGCTTGCTTAAAAAATCCCCTATAAACCTTTTGATTTTTGACTTGCGATTGAGAAAAAACTCAATCGCTTTCTTTTTTATTGCTTTTTTATTTCTAACCGCATGCAAGAAAAAAGACGATATTATTTTAAAAGACACTCAACCTCTTACCGGAAACAGCCAACTACAACACACATCCCTAACTCTCAAAGCCCAAACGGTATATGACACGCTTCAAAACACTTCCAAAACAGATAACATACTTTTAGGAAACTACTACGACCCCGTAACGGGCGTGCATAAAAGTTCAGCGTTTTTTCAAATGTATTTTTCAGAACTGCCTTCTTTTTCGGACACTTCTACTATTGTAATTGATTCCGCTCAATTACTTATGGAAGTAAATTTAGTGTACGGAAAAAATGCCACCGCTCAAAATTTCAGTCTTTTTCCGCTCTTGGAGAAATTATATACCGACAGCTCCTATTCTATTTCCGATTCTTTACCCGTAAGCTCTCAAGCCATTAGCTCCCAAACGGCTTATACGGATTTATCCTCCGTAAATTATTTATCGTTTAATATTGACAGTAATTTCGCCCGCAAAATACTCTTCGCTCCCACAGCCGGATATTCCGATGCAAGTTCTTTTCTTGATTACATCAAAGGATTTTACATTTCATCCGAAACCTATCCTGCGTTTGACGATGGTGCTGTTTATCACATCTCTCCTTACGGAAGTAATTCCAAAATCATTATT
>CAZLMS010000111.1:3324-6527 GCA_964560645.1 uncultured Flavobacteriales bacterium
ATTATTTATTATACCGACACATCTTCTGCTACACAATATCAAACCGAGTTGAAAATAACCTCTGATTGCAATTATTTTACCCGGGTCATTCACGATTTTTCAAAAGGAGAAGTTTTTTCCAAAATAAATGACTATGTTGCCGGCGAAACGGAATTATATATTCAATCCATGAGTAGTTTGGCAGTGTATATCAATATAGAAAACTATGATACCCTTAAAGGAGAAAAAGCTATCAACAAAGCTCAACTTTTTGCATCGCCCGATGTTTCGGATTTAACACATTACAACATTAACCCTCGCTTATTTTTATTTGGAGTGGATGATAGCGGTAACAGATTTATTTTACCCGACTATGAATCGGAAGGTTCTGAATTTTTTGACGGCGAATATGACGAAAACTTGAACCGATATTCCATCAATATTTCCAGATATCTTCAAAAATTTATGAATCAAGAAATTAAAAACGATACTAAACTCGACTTTTACTTAACTTCTTTTGACATGGCATCTTCAGCCGTGTTAAATTCACGACGCAGTGTTATTAAAGGAACAAAAAATTCATCGGATAATCTGAAAATTATTGTATCTTTCAGCTCGTTTAACGAATAATTCAATCAACTCATGTGTGGAATTGTAGCATATATCGGAAAAAAAGAAGCCTACCCTATTTTAATTAAAGGATTAAAAAGGCTTGAATATCGAGGTTATGACAGCGCCGGCGTTGCACTACACGACGGAAAAAACTTAAAAGTTTACAAACAAAAAGGGAAAGTATCCTCTCTGGAAAACTTTACTCAAGATAAATCTATTAACGGACATGCCGGAATAGGTCATACCCGATGGGCTACTCACGGCGAACCCAATGATGTAAATGCCCATCCTCATGTTTCAAATTCAGGAAATTTGGCTATTATCCACAATGGTATTATTGAAAACTATGATGTACTCAAAAAACAACTGAAATCTAAAGGATTCACATTCAAAAGTGAAACAGACACAGAAGTTTTAGTAAATTTTATAGAAGAAATTCAACTTTCCGAAAACATTGATTTAGCTGTTGCCGTCAGAAAAGCTCTTAATCAAGTTATAGGGGCGTATGCTATTGTTATTTTAGAAAAAAACAACCCCAATCGCTTAATAGCAGCCAAAAAAAGTAGTCCGTTAGTTATCGGAATAGGAAAAGAAGACGACTTTTATTTGGCTTCCGATGCTACCCCGATTGTAGAATACACTAAAGAAGTGGTTTACCTGGAAGACGGAGAAATAGCTGTAATAGAGCCGGGTAAAGACATGCAAATCCGGACACAACAAAACAGAGAAATAACGCCGTTTATTCAAGAATTGGAATTGGAACTGGAACAATTGGAAAAAGGCGGCTATGAACATTTTATGCTCAAAGAGATATATGAGCAACCGCGTTCCATTGCCGACTCCATGAGAGGAAGAATTGATGCTAAACGAAATTTAGTAAAACTCGGCGGAATATCCGATTACGTAGAAAAATTTGCAAATGCAAAAAGAATTATTTTCACAGCCTGCGGAACTTCTTGGCATGCCGGTTTGGTGGGCGAGTATTTATTTGAAGAATTAGCAAGAATTCCCGTAGAAGTGGAATACGCATCGGAATTCAGATATAGAAATCCTATTATCCGTGAAGACGACATTGTAATTGCTATTTCACAATCGGGAGAAACCGCCGATACGCTTGCTGCCATAGAACTGGCTAAACAAAAAGGCGCTACGATTATCGGTGTTTGTAATGTAGTGGGGTCATCCATATCGCGAGCTACCCATGCCGGCTCATACACCCATGCCGGACCGGAAATCGGCGTAGCATCTACCAAAGCATTTACCGCACAGGTAACCGTACTTACTTTAATGGCTTTAATGATTGGCAAAAAGAAAGGAACCATTAAAGAATCCCGTTTTCATCAATTGCTTTACGAATTGGAGTCTATTCCCGAAAAAGTGCAAAAAGTACTGGATAACAACAACGAAAAAATCGAATACATTTCATCCATTTTTAAAGATGCTGCCAACTTTTTATATTTGGGAAGAGGATACAGTTTTCCCGTAGCATTGGAAGGAGCGCTTAAATTAAAAGAAATTTCTTACATCCATGCCGAAGGTTATCCGGCTGCCGAAATGAAACACGGACCTATTGCTTTAATTGATGAAAATATGCCTGTGGTTGTAATAGCTACCAAAGGTCCTTCATACGAAAAAGTTATCAGTAACATTCAGGAAGTAAAAGCTCGAAAAGGAGTGGTAATAGCCATTGTAACAGAGGGTGATACTCAAGTAAAAAATATGGCAGACCACGTAATAGAAGTTCCGGATGTAGACGATTCTCTTATGCCTTTAGTTTCCGTAATTCCTTTACAACTGCTTTCTTATCATATCGCTGTAATGCGCGGATGTAATGTTGACCAGCCTCGAAATTTGGCGAAATCTGTTACCGTAGAATAAAAAATTTTCTTGCCTACCCAACCCATTACTCAATAAACTCGTAATAATAAAAAAGCAAGCCAATCATTGACTTGCTTCCGGTTTCTTTTCCTGTAATTGGTAGATGCCGCTTTGTTAAGAAGCGGCATTTATCTTTTTACAATGTCATAATATCTTTTTCTTTAGCTTCTACTAATTTATCTACCAGAGAAGTGTATTTATTGGTAAGCTCCTGAACTTTTTCTTCGGCATCTTTAGCGGTATCTTCGGGCAAGCCTTCTTTTTGAAGTTTTTTGATTTCTTCGTTGGCCTCTTTACGGGCGTTTCTAATTCCTACTTTAGCTTTTTCACCTTCTGCTTTTGCTTGCTTTACCAAAGACTTTCTTCGTTCTTCTGTTAAAGGCGGAATGTTTATCATTATCAACTCGCCATTATTTTGAGGATTTAATCCTAAATTGGCATTGATAATGGCTTTTTCAATTTCATCCAACATTTTCTTTTCCCATGGTTGTACGGAAATAGTTCGGGGGTCGGGAGTGTTAATATTCGCTACTTGATTCAAAGGAGTTAATACTCCGTAATATTCCACTTTTACGGAATCTAACATCATCGGATTGGCTTTTCCCGTTCGGATTTTGGTAAGTTCGTTTTTCAGATGATTGACGGCTTTTTCCATCGCTTCGGAAGCTACATCAAACACCATATCTAATTCTTCAGTCATATTATCTTATTTTTTGGCAAATTAAATAAAATTT